>QMLJ01000217.1 GCA_003643935.1 Deltaproteobacteria bacterium
AAGGAGGTTTATTAATGACAAGAAAAATTACCGTGTGCTTGGTATTCTCTTTGCTTTTAGCATTTAGCGCAAGTGCCAAGAACATCACCCTTGTAAAGCATGCAAAGAGGCAGAAAAACCTCGATACAGTCATATATACGGTGAAGAATAATGACACCTTATGGAAGATATTCATGAACCTCTTTGATGCAAAGCCAGAGGATCTGCCGTACCTGTACAATAGGTTCAGGGCCCTAAACCCATCGATAAAGGACCTGGACCACATAGTAGCTGGTCAGAAGCTTGTTATACCCAAGCCCAACAGGACATCAAGGGGGAAGAGCTACGAGATAAAACCCGTTGATTACGATCTTTACGTTATAAAAGAAGGTCAGCACCTGGCATCCATACTCAGGAAGATATATGGCCTACCTGACAGGGTGATATTCGATAGCTACCTGAAGATGGTCAAGGAGTTAAACCCCGGTATAAAGGACCTTGATCATCTTTATCCTGGTCAGAAGATAAAGATACCCAGATCCATGGAGAATACAAACCCAAAGGCGGTATCTATTCCAAGACATGAAAAGGTACCTCCCAAGGTTGAGAATGTAGCAGCAAAATCGCCGAAAAAGACACGGCTAAATGTTGACGTGGACAAGCTGGTAAGAAATACCATGATGCCTGCCTTCAAGGAAATGGGATGGTCAGGGAAGGAAAAGGGTATGTATTATATGCCCATGGCTGGTGGAACCAATATATCCGTTGATACCTCGGAGATACCTGTATTAGAGTTGGATACCGGCAGACGCATCATACTGGACATGAAGGGCAAGATATCTCCCAGGGTAAAGAAGCTCATCGAACAGACTTTTCCGAATTGCAAGGTTCTTACAAGGCCAGGCAAGGACCTGGAAGATATAATGGACAAGGTCTTGCGCGTCTCCGGCTATTTTTCCGTTAACAAGGACATGGCCCCACTCATGGTGGGTGAGCAGGAAAAGGTGATGTTCTCGGGCAAGTGGATAGTATACAAGGATTTTTCCAGGAGAAATGTCTTCGTGATAAACATACTTGGCGACAAGGACAGCAAGACCCCGATCGCGGTTCAGAGGTATGCCTCGAGGTTCGGTATAGAACTAATAGACATTGGCGGCAAGGATCTCGAGCCCCAGGTTAACAAGAAGGGGGTTATAAGGAATCTTAATCATTCCTACAAGGCCTTACTAGACGATCTTGGGGTAAAGTATACATCTGACAAGGAGATAACCCTGCTTGCTTCCAAGGTTGTGCATGTCGTGTACAAGGCACCTGTTATGGTCGGGAATACAATAATTGCAGATACATCACCGAGTGATACCTTGCTTGCACTTATAAAGAAGAAGCAGCTTAGATTTGTAGACTCGAGTCAAACCCCGTTGAAGAACGTGTTGGCAAGTATACTGAAAGGGGTAGAGGGACCACCTGTGAAGCTAGTGGTCTCAAGGCATAGAACGACCATTGAGTTGCCTGGCATGAAGTACGGTAAAAACATTATATCCGAGGTTCCCATAGATAAGGACATACTTGAATACATAACATCCAGTGGTATGAACGTGCTGCTATGGTAATAGGTGTAGACCTGGGTGCAACCAATATCCATGCAGGTCTTGTTGATGAAGAAGGTAGGATATCGGGAGAGGTGGTCCGTGGATACGATTGCACGTCTAAGCATGATGTCATAGAAGTGCTCCTGGATGTGCTGTCATCGCTAAAGGACAAGGCAAGATCCGTAAAAAAGTCCGTAAAAAAGATAGGTCTGGTCTGTCCTGGGCCTGTAGATATTGACAATGGCCTGTTGATAAACGCAACAAACTTGCCAGGATGGGGTGTGGTCCCGATAAGGGACATGATAAGCGATGCAACAGGCATGGATGTTCACCTTGACAACGACGCGGTTGGAGCAGTGCTTGCAGAGGCATGGGTGGGTAAGGCAAGGGGGCTCAATACCTTCATGGCTGTCACGCTCGGTACAGGTGTAGGTACGGGCGTGGTGCTGGATGGGAAGGTGTTCCGTGGGGGCAGGAGAAAGGGAACAGAGTGGGGACACCTGATAATGTCCAACAAAGGTCTATACAGATGCGCTTGTGGTAATGATGGATGCATAGAGACCATGTGTTCTGCTACTGCTCTTGTTAGGCTTGCCCAAAAGAAAGGGCTGAACGTGTTGTCAGCAAAAGATGTCTGTAAGGCCGCGGCTGACAAGGATATTATTGCCCTTGAGGTGATGGACGAGTTTTCTTATAACCTTGCAAGGGCATTGTACAACTACTCACTGGTACTAGGTCCAGAGATAATCGTTATCTGCGGAGGGCTTTCCGCTTCACACGAGCTGTTCTTGCCCGGCGTGAGGAAGTACTTCACCGGGCTTTTCTCGGGTAAAGAATATATGATGCCTCCCATGGGTATAGAGATGTCACGTTTCCCTGATAATGCCGGTATCATCGGCGCCGCATACCTATGCATGGAAGATCGTCGCATTGGGCTGTGAGCCCTAAGCCCAAGAGCTAGACTATGATTGCTCCACGTATATGGTGATTTTATCGCCCGGATATATTGTAGCCGTTGATGTAAGCCTGTTCCACCGCATTATGTTGCTGGGAGGCACGGAAAAGTGCCTTGATATGGCCCATATGGTATCTCCCTTTTTCACCCTGTAGGTTATGGACCTGGGTCTTTGCCTGAACAAGGCTATTACGTTCGGAATACGTATGCTTGAACCGGGAATTATGAAGTATGGTCTGTTTATACTGTTTGCCCTGAGGATGTCGACCACGGAGACGCCGAACATCTGGGATATGCTTTCTATGGTATCTCCCTCTCTCACCATGTAGGAAGCCCTATTGTTCTTTATTCCCTTTGCCGAGTTCACAGGTACAACCAGTTCTTTCCCAACTGGTAGCAAGTCCGATGGGTTCATTCTATTGACCAGGGCTATGTGAGATATTGTGCTGTTATAACGCCTTGATATATCGTATAGCGTGTCACCCTTTCTCGTCATATAGACAATAAACCGGATTCCCTTATTCTTGTTGTGTATCCTGCCAAGGTACGCAATAGCCAGGTCCCTTTTCCCTTTCGGCACCTTGATCGTATAGGTACCATTCCCAGGTGGCGTGCAACCCCGTATAAATTCGGGGTTCATCCTGGAAAGGAGCCTGGGGGACGTACCTATAGAGCGCGCAAGCCTGTCCAGGTACACGAACCCTCTCACCTTTACCAGTTCGTATTGCCTGTGTTGATTGCCGGCTGGTTGCATGAATCCGTACTTGCTACGGTTTTCGCTTATGGTAAGAGCTGCGACAAACCTTGGCACGTATGCAAGGGTCTCCTGCCTTATGGGCATGTCATCGGATATGTCCCAGAAGGTACGGATGTAGGGGTATCGTCTGATCAACCTCTGAATCCTGCCTTCACCGGCGTTATATCCTGCACATGCAAGAAGCCAGTCGTTGAATAGGGAGTGCAGGTGCTTTAGGTAAAGGGCTGCAGCCCTTGTTGACTTTTCCAGGTTTCTTCT
>QMLJ01000218.1 GCA_003643935.1 Deltaproteobacteria bacterium
CTTGAGCTAACTCCTTATAGGCAGTCTTCATCTTTTCCTCAAATATCTTTTTATCAATCTGTTTCAGCTTTTCTTCAATGGATTCCCTAACCAGAGTAGAGACTTTTTTGCCTTGGGAAGCGGATAGCTGGAAAAGTTTGTTTTTAAGCTCAGAAGATATTTGAACATTAAGCCTAACTTTTTTGGATGGTGAATTTGATTGCATATTTTGCACCTTCTTTTGCAGCTAAAAAATACACAAAATTATGTATCATAAACTATGAACAAAATAAAGCTAAAAAATTAGGTCCTAGGCCTTGTTCTAATAAATACACGCAGCCATATACCCAACGACAGAAGACCTGTCCCCGGTTACATCACCTGAATTGGCGTATTTCAAGACCTTCACGGAACACCTCGAGATAGACTCGGCATAGAGCATGGCTGTCAGGATGGAACCAGCACCGCATGCTTCCACAAGACCATCAGAAAGATCCTTGTGCAGGCCTTTAATATCGCAGGACTCAACGCGCCTAGCAAGGTTTGTATCCATGCTAACGGCTGTCTCATACCTATAGAAATGTGAGAGATCTGAGCTTGCCACCACCAGGACATCATCAGGATCTTTTATGCATTTATTCAAGCACAAGGCGAGCTCACGGCATATATCGATACCCTGTTCCCCCATGATCAGAGGGCACAACTTGAAATCTCCAAGTGCTACCTGCAAGAAAGGAAGTTGTATCTCAAGTGCATGCTCTGCAAGGTGAGCCCTCTTCTCTTCTTTTATGAGGGAAGAGCCTTGTACCAAGCATTCACACATGCTCTCGTCCACATCCACAATACCCAGCGGTGTCTCGTAACCACCATCAGCCCACACTGACACAAACGGGAAGTAGCCCCTGTGAGAAGGGCTTATTACAACTACAGTATGGTATTCCCTCTCCATCAACACCTTGTAGGCGTGTGCAGCAACAGGCCCAGAATACATGTAACCTGCATGTGGACTTATAACTGCAACAGGTTTCTGGGCTATCTTTGGCACGCTTGCCATGTCAAGGTACCTGAGGATATCAGACCTCAGCACCCCGGGTTCGCCGGGATACCAACTCCCGGCAACGGCTGAAGGTCTTATGGAACTTGACATACTCACCTCCATCAATCTCGCTAACCTAGCCCAATTATACAAGCAGTATATAAATGCCTAGCCATTTTAAACCTAAAAAGGTAGATAGCCACCAAGAATAATCTATGGGAATAGGGGAACAGAGTCAAGGCCTTCTGTCTCGTCCAGGCCGAGCATGATATTCATGTTCTGTATAGCCTGTCCTGATGCTCCTTTAACGAGATTATCTATAACACTTACAATAATGGCCTTGCCAGTTACAGGGTTGACCTCTATGCCGATTAGACAACGGTTCGTACCTCGTACATCCTTTGTAGACGGCATATCATCATCGAGCACCTGGACAAATGGCGATTCCTCGTAGAATGCCTTAAGCTCATCAATAATGATTTTTTTTGTGTTAAATGCGTGCACGTATATTGTGGATAGTATTCCCCTGGATATGGGAACCAGGTGAGGAATAAATTCTATGTTCACATCTGTACCAGATGCAGAAGAGAGTTCCTGCTCTATCTCTGGTATGTGACGGTGTTTTCTACCGACCGCGTATGCACTGAATGATTCTCCTGCCTCGCATATATGGGTCTTCAGGCTCAGTCCCCTACCTGCCCCTGATGCACCGGACTTGCTATCCACGATAATTCCCTCAGGGTCAACAAGCTTTGCACTGAGAAGTGGCACGAGTGGTAAAAGTACGCTTGTAGGATAGCACCCGGGATTTGCCACGAGCCTGGCACCTGTTATCTCTTCGCGATAGACCTCGCACAGGCCATACACGGCTTTCTCTATCAACCCAGGAGAGGTGTGTTCCTTGTACCACCTGGTATATACCGAGATATCCCTGAGCCTGAAGTCTGCGCTTAGATCTACCACCCTTGTACTGTCCAGAACCTGTGGAACAAAATCCATGCTGAGCCCGTGAGGAAGGCAACTGAAGACTACATCACATCTTTGCCTTACCTTTTCGGCATCGAACTCTTCCAGCTGGATATCCAGGTATCCCCTTAAAGAACTAAGTATATCTGATATCTGCTTGCCATTGTACTGCCTTGAGGAACAGTACGAAATTGCAACATCTGGGTGATTGTAGAGCAAGCGTACAAGCTCAAGACCTGTATATCCGGTAGCTCCCAGGATACCAACAGATATGGACAATGAAGGCTACCTCTTGGAGAACTGTGGCCTTTTCCTGGCCTTGTGCAGTCCGTATTTTTTCCTCTCCACCATTCTAGGATCTCTTGTGAGCAACCCAGCTGCCTTCAGTGCTGACCTGAATTTCTCAGGGTCACAAGATGCGATCGCCCTGCTTATACCATGCCGGAGCGCTCCTGCCTGGCCTGATGGCCCCCCTCCCCTTACCGTTGCAAAGACATCGAATTGCCCTGTGGTACCTGTAACATCAAAGGGCTGTCTGGAGAGTATCTTTAGCGTGTCCCTGTCAAAATATTCATCCAGGTCACGGCCGTTTACTGTTATCTTACCCGAGCCAGGAGATATCCATACCCTGGCTGTCGAGGTCTTCCTTCTTCCCGTAGCATAAAATCTGGTTTCAGCCATATACCCCTCTATTCCTTTTTTATGCTTCTATCTCTTCTATCTTTATTGGTTTCTGCGCATCATGAGGATGATTATCGCCTGCATAGACCTTTAGCTTCTTAAACATGGCCTTACCAAGGCTATTTTTCGGTAACATGCCTTTCACGGCGTGTTTGAGTATTTCCTCGGGTTTCTTATCAGCCATATCCTTGGCAACAGTGACCTTTAGCCCACCCATGTACCCACTATGGTGATAATACCTTTTCTTTTCCCACTTGTTACCGGTAAGCCTGACTTTATCTGCATTTATCACAACAACAAAATCGCCCACATCTGCATGGGGTGTATATTGTGGCTTGTTCTTGCCCCTCAGTATGGAGGCAATCTCTGCTGCAAGCCTCCCCACCACTTTATCCTTAGCGTCTATAAGCACCCATTTCCTTTCTGCGTCATCCTTCGTGGCAAAATATGTCTTCATCATAAGCCTTTATACTCCTCGGGCATGGATAGGGCTCGCATATATCCGAAATGTATAGTGGTTGTCAAGGACATTATATGAATATGCCACGGTTTCCCTTCCTAGGAAAATATTTTCCCACCAGGGTCACCCGTGGGGAATATATGTGAAATTAATTACCCAGCTTCATGTTAATCACTTAACATAACAATTCTATTTTACTAACTATATCAACAGGATAGACAGTTTAAAAAAAGACCGGAGAATATGGCATATATCTTGCCTTTGACTCATTTAATTTGATACTTCTTTGATGATGCTTTTTAAAATGACATGAGGGGGCAATTTTGAAGATACCCCGTGTACTCTTTTTTATATTTTTGTCTTTGGTAACTTACATCTCCCCTGCTCTTGC
>QMLJ01000219.1 GCA_003643935.1 Deltaproteobacteria bacterium
AATTATATACAAAACCTCTGAGGTGATAAACTTTGCCCAAGGGGAAATGGCGATGTTGTCCACGTTCGTAGCCTATCACATGCTTGCTTATTATCACTATCCCTTCTGGCTTGCATTCATTATCACCATGGTATTTGCCACTTTCCTAGGGGTGTTGATCGAGTTTATATTCTTGCGTCCTGCAAAAGATCCCACGGTACTTGGACTAATCGTTATAACCCTTGGCGCAGAGATGCTACTTATGGGTTTGGCTAGCTGGAAATGGGGTTCAGAACAAAAAGACTTTCAATTCCCCATGTCCTTTCAAGTCGTGCATGAGCCCATAAAGGGCGTGATCATAAATGACTGGGATATCGGTGTTTTTATAACCGCTGTATCTCTTATGATACTATTGTACTTGTTTTTTAAATACACAAGGTTGGGCGTTGCAATGAGGGCAACGCAACAGAACAAGAACGCTGCAAAGATAATGGGTATAAAGGTGGAGAGGGTTTTCTCTTTCGCCTGGGGTATTAGTTCTTTGATAGGGACGATTGCAGCCATGTTTTTCGCTGCAAGGGCAACTCTCGACCCAGGTTTTATGATGGAGCCATTTTTAAGGGCATTTGCAGCAGGTGTGCTGGGGGGGCTGATGAGCATACCAGGAGTTATCATAGGCGGAGTTCTCCTTGGTTTGATAGAGAATTTCTTTGGTTTTGCTTGGCCTGAATGGAAACCGATAGTTGCCTTTATTGTTATCATACTTGTGCTCTGCATTCGTCCCAGCGGACTTTTTGCAAAGCATTATGTAAAGAAGGTCTAAGTAAATAGCAGTTTACATAAAGGTATATGATATGTACAAAAATAATAAGCTAATAACTTATCTTACCTTTATTAGTCTTATATTGCTGTTTGGTATTGAGGGCTGTTCAAGTGCTAGAAGTACAATAGAACTGCTTTCAGAAAGGCACGAGATAAAGAGGGCAGTTCAGAAATATTTTGATGCCGAAATAAGGGGAGATTTCAGAAGCGTGTATAAATGCCTGGCACCTTCTTCTTCATACCGCTCCACGCATACTTACAAAGATTATCTTATGGAGGCCGAATCATCACCAGTAAGGGTCATCTCATACAGTATTACAAAGATCCATGATTTGAGGGCCAACCAGTACCAGGACAAATATCCGGGGATAGAGAAATTCGTTCAGGTAGAGGTGGATGTAACATTGTTCTATGATGATATCAAAAGGCGCTCTATGGTCAATTATGATTTTACCTTTATTAAAGAAGACGGTACCTGGTATAAGGGTTAATGTATAAATAGAAATTAAATTATATAAAAGGAGGTTTGTATGTTTCTTAAAAGAACATTAGCCTTACTGGTTGCAGTAGTCGGTATTCTGGTCCTGGCTACGGCAAGTTATGGTGGCAAGCCTGGTTTTGACGCAAAGGAGATAAGGATTGCACAGTGGGGACCCCAGACAGGACCTGCAGCTCCATGGGGTTCTGTTGCCAGGGGTAGTGCCATTCTGTTTGATCTTGTAAACGAGGAAGGGGGCATCTACGGGAGGAAGATTAAGTACTTCATAAGGGATGACCAGTACAATCCGTCACAGACCAAGGCAGTGGTCAAGGAGCTAGTCGAGCAAAAGGGGATATTTGCCTTTGTTGGCGGTGTGGGTAGTGCTTGTGGAATGGCGGTGAAAGACTACCTTGAGAAGAACAAAATTATCTGGGTTGGTCCGTCTACCGGTATCACGGATTTTGTATTTCCTACGAATCGTTATATCTTTGGGGTGTATCCCTTGTATGAAGATGAAGCAAGCATTCTTACAAAGTACATAGTAGAAAAGTTGAAGATAAAGAAAATCGGATTTCTCTATCAGAATGATACCTATGGTAAAGAGGGCCTAAAGGGATGTAAGCAGAGGCTGGCTACTTATAAGATAAAATTGGTGGAAGAGATCCCTGTAGAGCCCTCTGAGAAGGACCTTGCATCACAGATGCTGAAATTTAAGAGTTCAGGCGCAGAGGCTGTTATAATGTGGGTAAATCCCACTACTGCAACAATTGCTTTGAAGACTTCCTCTACCATTAACTACAAGCCCATGTGGGTATCCTCTGATACACTCTCTGACTATCCCCTGATGTACAAGATCACGGGTGGCCTGTGGAAAGGTGTGATTACAGGTGCATTTGGTGAGATCCCGAGTTCTAACAGTCCACTGATGGTAAAATACCGCAATGCCACCAAGAGGTTTGCCCCGCAGGAAAGATGGGGCACATTCTTTTATGCAGGAATCCTCTATGCTGAGCCCCTGATAGAGGCACTTAAGCGTGTAGGTCCGAATCTGAGTACTGAGGCCTGCCTGAGGGAATTAAATTCTATAAATAATTTCCAGGGAATAGGACCAAAGATAACCTGGTCTGAGAAGTGTCACCAGGGAACAGACTCCATCCAGATCATGAGATGTGGCCCGGGAGCATCCTACGAATTATTACAGGGCTGGACATCCAATGATTTAGCTACTTGGAAAAAGTGAGGCAGGTTTAAGGGTAAAACGGGATGGTGCATTAAGACCATCCCCGTTGGTTCTCCTGTTTCTTTAGGGAATATGGGGTGACGATAAGACCATACGATATATTTCTGTAAGGTCCTTGTTGAGTGCTAGAGGGATGATCTTTTGAATGGCTTACTTTGAGGTTAAAGACTTAAGTATAAGTTTTGGTGGCCTTAAGGCATTAAACAATGTAAGCTTTGAGGTGGATAAAAACGAGATATTCTCTATTATTGGGCCTAATGGGTCAGGGAAGACCACCATATTCAACGTGATAAACGGGATTTACAAGCCGGGTAAAGGAAAAGTGCTTCTAGACGGAGAAAACCTAATCGGCTATACCCCTGATAAAGTAGCCAGAAAGGGTATTGCCCGTACCTTTCAGAATATAGAGCTCTTCACGAATGCCACTGTAATGGATAATCTCATGCTAGGGCGTCATATCCGCATGAAGAGTGGCATATGGAGTGGTGCTGCACTATGGGGAAGAGGGTCCAGGGTGGCAATAGAAGAGATCAAGAACCGGGAGATCGTGGAGAGGATTATCGACTTCCTTGACCTGCAGTCAGTGAGAGACCAGTTCGTGGCCAACCTACCGTATGGAAAGAGAAAACTGGTTGAACTGGGCAGGGCCCTTGCACTTGAACCAAAGATTCTTCTCCTAGACGAACCATCTGCTGGCATGAATACAGAGGAGAAGGAAGACCTTAATATATGGATCAAGGATATCAAAGAGGAATACAGGACAACCATACTGTTGATTGAGCATGATATGAACATGATTATGGGGATCTCTGATAGGATATTCGCTATTAGTGAAGGCGAGAAGATTACTGAGGGTAAACCCCAGGAGGTGCAACACCATCCCGAGGTGATAAGGGCATACCTTGGTGAGGAGGAATAATGCTCAAGGTAAAGAATATAGAGACATGGTATGACCTGATAAGGGCGTTGCATGGTATTTCCTTCG
>QMLJ01000220.1 GCA_003643935.1 Deltaproteobacteria bacterium
AATCTAGAAGCCTACTCTCGCCTATCCCTGACAAGTGCATAGTCCACCTCCTTGTGGCTTTTCTTCACTTATCGGTAATAGCCCATAGGCTTCTTTAGCCCTTGTTTTTTACTTTGCCAAAAGGCCTCCATCCACGGGTATTATAGTGCCGGTTATGTAGTCTGATGCACTTGACGCGTGGAATACTGCAAGTGCCTTTACGTCGTCCTCTTCGCCTGGCCTTGCCAGGGGTACCTGGGATAGCGTGGCGTCCAACAAGGACTTCATCTCGGGTTGCCACAGGTATTTCATCATGTCCGTGTGGAAGAAGCCAGGTGCAATGGCATTTACATAGATGTTATACTTGGCGAGCTTAGCTGCAAGATTCATCGTTAGCAGGTTTATGGCTGCCTTGGAAGAGTTGTATGCTATTGCAGGGTGTACCTCTTCAAATGCACCCCTAAAGGAGTAAAAAGAGGATACATTTATTATCTTACCCCCTCCTTTTTCTTTCATTATCCTTGCCACGTCCTGAGTCAATATCCACACCCCCCTAACATTTACATCGAAGATCATGTCCCATTTGTCTAGTGGGTATTCCAAAGTAGGTGCACCCCAGGTCATGCCTGAATTATTTACCAGTATATCGATGGTACCGTAGGTTTTAACAGCAAAGTTTGTAAGGTTGTGTATGTCTTCCTCGTTGGCCATGTCGCATTTGAATGGATAGCACTTTACACCGAGCGCTTCTAACTCCTTCGAGGTCTCTTCCAGGTTTCCAAGTTTTCTTGACGCAATCACCAGGTCAGCACCGGCCTCTGCAAGTCCCTTTGCTATGAATTTGCCTATGCCCCTGCCACCACCGGTTACAACAGCAATCTTGCCCTTGATATCAAACAGATCGTTTACATGCATGCTAACCTCCTTGAACAGTTATTTCTTTTATTAAGTCTTCATGAGTTTATTATGACATACCTTGCTATGAAGAGAATATTACATGTTCTTTGCTTTTCATACAACCATTTTAAGGCCACGTTTTTAGTACTTCCATTTAGCACGAGGCGATGTCTTAGCATACTTTAAGATATACCAATAAAAAATGATTATTTTAAGAGTGATTATATAACAGAGATATAATTCCCGGGTATTTCAGATTCCCTAGGATTTATCAGTGGAATCGTATTCCAGGCTTCTGAGATAGCCAAATTTCTCTTCCAGAAGCCTTTCTATTGCTAGCAAGAGTTCCTCATAAAATTCATTTAACTTAGATGTGATCTCCTGCTTCAGCATTTCATCTTTTCTTTTTTCCATGGCTTGTTGGTCTGGTTTTGTGATATTTTTAATGTGTTTCAATAACCTGTGGTCTCTCTCAAGGGGTAAACCCTGGCCAAGCATATCCTTTATCATTCTCCTAAGCTCTGTCCTGGAAGCCTTTAGTGACCATGCAATCAGATCGGGTACGATATTACGGATGCCTTTCCCAGACTTCTCAACCTCTATAAGTATCTGCAGTATAGTGAGTACGGTTATATCCCTTCCAGAGGTATTATCAAGTATCTTGAATCTTATCCTGTTTTTCATCATATCTGCTAGTTGGTGAAGTGTGACAGGCATAGCTGCCTTGGTGTCATACATAATACGATTTTTGTATTTTTTTATAATTCTCATAATCTATTCCTAATAGATTTTTTAAACCATAGTATTATGCGATGCACAAGTCAAGCACTAGTTACCATACAGCCTGATGGTATACCTGTAGGGTTTTTCTTAAAAGTGCGGTTGACATGAGTACGGAGCCTAAAATAAGGTAGGCTGGGTTATGATTCTCTCTGGCATTAAACTCTCAAGGGATTGCCCTTTACTACACTGACAAGTGTATGGTACCCGAGATGTTTGTATGAAGCGCGTTATAAAAGATACTATGGTTACGGGTAGTGCAGGTTTAGTAGTATTGCTCGTGATACTTGTAGTCTTTGGTATCATGACTGGCCATAGAGAGCACGGTCTAGTTAAAAGACAGGTCAGTTGCTTCATAGATAGAGACAACCTGCGGAGGATTACCCCCTCCCTTATAGATAAGTTTGGACTTACTATTAATCCTGAGCTACAGGGCTACATAAAGGATATAGTCGGTAGATACAGGGTAAGGTTTTCAGCCATATGCGTACTGGATGGCTCAAACGGTGATATTCTTGCGCTTTACGGAAACGTAGGTGACAGGGAGGATTGCACCCTTGCGTTAAATACCTATCTTGCTGCCAGCCTTTTCAAGATCATAACATCTATTGCAGCCATAGAATATGCAAATTTAAACCCCGGCAGTGTCTTTACCTACAACGGAAAGGCGCATACTCTCTATAAATCACAGATAGATCATCATAAAAACAGATGGACAAGGGTTACTACTCTTGCTAACGCATTTGCCCTTTCAAATAACGTTGTTTTTGCCAAGATAGGGCTCACTCGTCTAGGTGCAGGGCCCCTGCTTTTAACCGCCATGAAACTAGGTTTCTGGCAGTCGCCTCTGGTCGAGTGCAGGTGCGAAGCCAGTACCATCTTGGTGCCTGAAAACAATTACAATATAGCGGAACTGGCAAGTGGGTTTAACAGGTACACACGCATATCTCCTGTACATGCAGCCCAGATTGCGACAGGACCTCTTAACCAAGGTTCCATGATCAGGCCTAGGTTATTAAAGGATTTGCCTGTAGAGTCTACACAGGTAATGGATACTAGGACAGCTAAATACCTGGCAGACATGATGAGACAGACCGTATCAAGGGGGACTGTCTCGTCTGCATTCAGGAGATATCGTTCAGGAGGCATATTGAGGCGACTGGTAATTGGTGCAAAAAGTGGCACCATAGACGGAAAGGATCCTGACGGCAGGCGCAACTGGTTTGTTGGCTATGCCAAGGACAGGCGGACGAGAAAAGAGATATCCTTGGCATGCCTTGTAATAATAGATGACTATTATTGGATAGAGGCAAACGACCTTGCGAGGATGATAATAAGGTATTATTTCTCCAGAGTTTAGGGTTTATCCGATGTGGTACTGCAAGCAAAGCCTAATCTTGACAGTCCATGGGCCCTGTGATAGCTAAGCCATTGGGACGGGACGTGGCGCAGTCTGGTAGCGCACCTGAATGGGGTTCAGGGGGTCGGAGGTTCAAATCCTCTCGTCCCGACCATGTATGCCTTGCAATGAGGATTGGTTAAGGAGGGTAGAGACATGGCTTTTCGAAGTCGGATATACAACGGCTTGGGTGATTTCCTTTATGATTTCCTCAGGTTTATAATAAATAGCTTTGCCTATATAAGGAATGCAAGTAATAGGCGTGTGGAGCAGGCACTTAGAGAAAAGCTCATGGTGGCAGTAAGCGGTGTCCTTGAGTGCAAGTACTGCACATGGCTTCACAGTGAGATGGCCCTTACCCATGGCGTTGACGAGGCTGAGATACAGAAACTCCTTTCAAGTGAACTCGGTGATTTTCCTGAAGATGAGTCCGT
>QMLJ01000221.1 GCA_003643935.1 Deltaproteobacteria bacterium
CCAGTGACAAGCTCAAGAGAGTCATATTCCTGAACATGAAAAGATTTTCCCCTGAGATGCCCGATGCCGAGGATGCTGCTGACAAGCTAGTCGAGCTCTGGAAAGGCCTTGGTATTCTTCAATCAGATGTCACCGGCGAGTGGCTTAGGTTCTCGCCGGATGTTTACAAGACCTTAAGTACAGGCAGGGTGGAGGTCTCCCTCTGGTACTACAGCGAGGATGTAATAGTGCAGCCCAACATGGAGGTTCTTGTGCCCATGGAGTTTGATCCCCTTGATCACCTGAACCTGGGGGAGGTTGCTGACCTGAAAAAGGCGGATGTCGTGAACATATACCGTATCACCAAAGCCTCTGTCTTGCGCTCTCTAATGAAGGGCTGGATACCAGAAAAGATACAGCAATTCTTGGAGCGTATTTCAAGACACGAGGTGTCTGATAGCGTTTTGCAGACCATAAAGGGCTGGGCCAAGAGCCTTAAGGAAGCACATGTCATAAAAGGTACATTCCTTGTTTTTCCTGGAGGAAAGGATAATGTGCCCCGTGGGTTAGAGGAGGTATTGCCCGGTATATATAGAATACCTGATAAATGCGAGAGCAACGTTGTCTCGTTTCTCAACAAAAAAGGCGTTATGGTAAACTCTCCCGGGGCAAGAATGGATGTGGATGAGCACATAAATTGGGGGAGGGCGCTACCCCTGAAGACCGATACGGATGAGGATGACAAAGGTCTCCACCTTAAGGGTGTTTATCCATACGGAATGCTTATTCCCCTGCCATATGGATCTAAGAGGATTGACGTGTTCAGGGATGCAATAGAGGAGGGGAGGAACCTTATTATATTCTATCCAAAGTTGGGTTATGGAGAGATACAGATGAAAAGGATAAACCCTGTCTATGTGTACATGAGATCAGGCGTTCCTTTTCTCGAGGCCTTCTGCGAGGATACCGGGGAAGGCGAGGTTTTTGATATAAACAAGATAAGGGCTATCTTCAAACAGGGGTAGTCTCATTCACTTGCCTCTTTTTCTGCCTTTTTTATCTCCTTTAACATGAAGGATAGCTCGTCTTTTGTGGAGGCGTCAAGCTTGCCCTTGCTATCAAGGGCCTCTCTTATATGATAGTAGCTCGACTTGTAATGGCCAGTATAATAAAAATACCTGGCATAGGCCACGTGGGACAATGTATGCTTGCCTGTCTCTTGGTATAGCTTGCCTAATAAATATGCTACACGGGGATGATACTTTTGGAACGGTTGCAATACCTTGATGGCCTGTTGCGGCTTGCCCTGACTATCCAAGATGTTGGCCAGAGCGAGCCTTGACCTTGCAGATGCCTCGTAGTTCTCCAGGTAGGGTAAAGCCGATTTGTATTTGCCCATATGGTATAGGGCGATACCATACCATTCATACGCCTGCGGAAGGTCTATCCCCTTGAGATACGCCAGGGATTCCCTGTAGAGACCAGACCTAACCGCCACAACACCAAGTACGAACTTTTTATACATGCCAGGAAGGCTATTTGCTCTGGATCGTGCCTCTTCCAAGGGTAGTAAGTATGCAATCGTGGACGAATATAGAACCCAGTAACGATCATCGGGTTTTGGTTTGCCGGGTTGCCTGTCTATAGATGCTATTCTCTGTTCAGCATATGGGTGGGTCAGAAGGTACTCTGGTACGCCGTAGGTACCTTCGTATGTCCTGAGCCTTATCAAAAAGCGTGAAAGCCCGGACGGATCGAATCCTGCCAGGGGTAGAATATTTCTACTAAACTCGTCTGCCTCGAACTCATGCTTCCTAGAATACTTTAGCCTTATGTTCTGGCTTCCACCCAGAGAAGAGTAGATAAGGGCAGTGCCAACCTGCGGGTTTTTTGCAGATAGTATAGTACCGGCTAGGACCCCCAGTAGTGTTGCCATGGAGATCCTTTTTTGTGTCTCCATGTCTTCTGGTATATGTCTTAGTTGGCAGTGACCCATTTCGTGGCCTATCACGCCTGCTAGTTCATTTAAATCTTGGACAAAGAGCACCGTGCCGAGGTTAATGAATATCTGTCCGCCAGGTATTGCGAACGCGTTTATGGAGCGGTCTTTTACAAGGTGTATCTTAAAGGAATACACAGGATCCTTTATATGGTCTGCTAGTTGATCTACAAGAAACTGGAGTTTACTCGTAATCTCTATGTCGTGTATTATAAATCCCCTAGAATCAAGGTAGGATATAAAATCATTGGCGATCTTGCTCTCATCCTCGTATGTCATGGCATGGGTAGTCCCTGCCATAAGGTATATAAAAAGCGCTGCCACTGATATCATTCTCTTCATCATGGATAGCATCTCACGTATGTATTGGTTTTTCAAGTGGCTACACATAGCTCCCCTCTTACATATACAGCTTTAATCTTGCAAGGGTGTATCAAAAGACTGGGATAGGTTAATTCCCCTTCAATCTCTCAAGGACCTCAAGTGTCATAATCCTTGTATGCTCTATCTCAGAACTGTTGTCTATGATGTAGTTGGCAAAAGTCTTCTTTTGTTCTATGGGCATCTGGGATCTTATCCTTTTCAGTGCAGCCTCTTTTGGTATGTTGTCCCTTGCCATCAACCTGGCCAGCTGTATCCTTTCCGGCGCGTATACAAGTATAACATTAGAGAGTAGCTTATGGAGGCCAGTCTCTATGAGCAGCGGGATGTCTAGTATTACTATTGAATCAGGCGCCCTTTGTTTTACTTCATCCATCTCTCTTGCCATTTCTTCAAATACCCTTGGATGGACGATCTTGTTCAGTACCTCTAGCTTATCCTTTGATCCAAACACAACATCACCCAGACGTTCTCTGTCTATCTCGCCGTCACTCCCTAGGATCTCTTTGCCAAAATACTCGGTTATCTCTTTCCATGCGGGAAGTCCCTTCTTCACCACATCTTTGGCTATCCTATCCGCGTCTATCACGTGAGCTCCGGCCTCAGCCATTATGTTTGCTACCGTGGATTTCCCTGTGGCTATCCCACCCGTAAGCCCGGCAATAACCATGCTCCTTCCCCTATTAAAGATATATTTCTTCCAGAGGCATACCCATCTCGTCTATATGAATGAAACAATTCATTGTAGCATGATGTGCATATCTTTATTACCTGGATCATGTGTCTCGGTATACCTGCATTTCTTGCTTGGGACACAGCTGCATCCCACAGGTCAAGGTAATAAGCCCCGTGGCCATTCCTGGTCCTTGCAATGCCTTTCATCCTATCTAGGACGTCTGGGCCTACCTGGTAGCAGCATGGACCTATGGCTGGGCCTATAAATACCCTTATATCTTTTGCACCAAGGGATTTCATGGCATCTAAAGCCTTTTCCACTATGTTCAAGGATAATCCCCTCCACCCGGCATGTATTGCACCCGTGTACGTTCCGTCCAATGAGCACGCAAGTATGGGCACGCAGTCCGCCGTGCGAATACATAGTACCTTTGTCCTATCAGAGGATATTA
>QMLJ01000222.1 GCA_003643935.1 Deltaproteobacteria bacterium
AGGCGAAGTTATCCCTCGCTGGAAAAGCTTAAAGGATCAGGGGCCTTTGCACCTATTCTTCTCCAGCCCTTTGTCCTCTTCCCGGAGTTAAGCGCCAGCTAGGGGCACAGGTGTACATCTTGTGACAGAATTTCCTTCTTTATCCTTTTAAAACGTTCAGACCTCTTTCTCTTCCCCTCTTGTTGTTTCAATGCAAAATCATACCCTGCCATGCATACCTCTCTTTTTCAGCCGTATATCTTGCCGGCCCCGCCGTTGCTTAGTTCTTCTCCAAGTGCGAGACGCACAAGGTTACTTATCATGTAAGGCTCCAGTCCCTGGGCCCTTGCCCTGTTTCTAAGAGAAAGCGCACATAGAGGACATAGGAAGACCATGGCCTCTGCCCCTGCTTCCTTTGCATCCATGATGTTCTTCATCCTCCACTCATTTATTGTATCCTTGTGAACACCAGATTTGCCGGCCATTGCACCGGAACAGCAAAGCGCATTGACTCTATCGTATTTTCTATCCACCCGGGTGACACCGATAAGATCGAATAGCTCGTCTATGATAGGATCCTTTTCAAAGGTGTACCTGGATGCACATGGCTGCTGGTATCCTACCTTCATGTCCAGCCTTGTTACCTCTGATATGTGGTCCCTCACGTAGTCACGCAGGTATTCCACTATGTGAATCGGTTTAAAAGGCAGGTCAATACCGAACTCTTTTACCTTTGAGGTAAGCATGGTGTAGCAGTCATCGTGGTAACATATGATCTCCCTTGCACCTGTCTTGGCCAGGTTATCAACGAATCTCTGGGCATTATCCCTTACCATGCTGGGCTTACCTATGTGAAGCCAGCCTATGTAGCAGAAGTAATCCCCTCCCTTTGTAAGATTAAGGCCTTCAAAGAGCCTACCTTCTATTACCCCGGGCAGCAGGTCACCTACTGAGCATAGGTTCATAAAGGGCTTGTCAGGATCACCCTTGATTATCTCCGAGGGTAGCTCGGAGGCCATATTCATCATTGCAAGAGCCTGTTCCGTGGGCTTAAACGCATCCTCTGCCTCCTGCCTATCATTGATAAGATCAAAGGGATTGGCACCTTCCGGGCAGAACATGTTGCATGCAGCACATGTAATGCACTCCCGGGTGACAGGCGTGGCCTCACCCTTCATAAGCTTGCTAAACTCCTCCTTGGCCTTTTCTTCAGGGTAGTTGAGATAGGGGCAACGCATCAGGCACTCGCCGCAAACAGTACATCTTTCAGGATAAAACATGTCAAACCTCCTTAAATCTTGATAATATCCATGGGTAAACAGCCCGTCTTGATGAACAAAGGTTAATTATACCTTACATGTGGCCTTATGAAAACCTGTAAATGTAAAAAAGGGTGTTAGACGCCCTACGCCTTGCACTTTATACCTTGTTCTTAGCCTGATGCCTGTTTTTTTATCACGAACATTTGACTCTTCTGAATCCTTCGTATATCTACTATTCAATGGTTTGACCAAGATATTAATACACAAGGAGGCTGGGTATGGCATTACACGTAGTTATAATGGCTGGTGGCAAGGGAGAAAGATTATGGCCACTGTCAAGGGAGAAAAGGCCTAAGCAGCTTATCTCCCTGGACGGCAAGTCAACTATGCTAAGAAAGACCTTTGAAAGGATTTCACCCATTGTATCACCGAGCCAGACCTATATTGTTACGAATAGGGAAATACTTGATACCGTGATAAAAGAAGTACCCGAGGTACCAAGGAAAAACATCCTTGCAGAACCCGTGGCAAAGAATACAGCGCCCTGTATAGGCTATGCAGCCATGGTGATATCCAAGGATGATCCTCGAGGCGTAATGGTCGTGTTACCGTCTGATCATGTCATTGCAGACGAGCAAAGGTTCAGGGATGCAATCAGTTTTGGTGTAAGTGCCCTGGACAAGTACCCTGAATTGCTCATTACACTGGGTATGATACCCAACTACCCTGAGACCGGCTACGGTTACATTGCGTTGACCAAACGCATATACAAAAAAGATAGTTTCGTTCTTCACAGGGTAGAGGCCTTTCACGAGAAACCAGACAGGAGGCTTGCTGCAAGCTACATCAGGAAGGGATACCTGTGGAATTCAGGCATGTTCATGTGGCGGGTGGATACCATACTAACGGCATTTGAAAAGCACCTTCCTAAGATATACAAGGGACTTAAAGAGGTGCTGTCAAGCAAAAAGGCAGGCGAGGACAACCTGACAAAGTTTTACGAGGGCGTGGATGCCATATCCATTGACTATGGAATAATGGAGAAGGCCAAGGAAGTTGCGGTTATCCCTGTTGAGTTCGGGTGGAACGACGTGGGCTCGTGGGATGCGCTCGGAAGACTTCTCCCTGCCGATGGAAAAGGCAACACTGTACACGGAGACGTTGTGCTGGACGATGCATGGAACAACGTTGCGTGGAGTACCGGGAAAAAGATAGTACTCATGGGCGTTAACAACACGGTTATCGTGGATGGAGAGGACGCAATACTCGTATGCCCCAGGGGAAGATCACAGGACATTAACAAGTTGTTGAAAAAGATCAAGCAAAGCGACCTGTAGAATATAATCAAGATCTTGGAATATTGGACGAATAGGCTCTAGCCCTGTTCTACTTTGGTAATCGCACCCTTAACACCCCTGGCAAAGAGCCTCCCACTGGTCTCGAACATGATATAGCGCGTGGATATAAGTGGTATGCCTTTTTCACTGGCAAGCTCTACAGCCGCATCCACAGGTCTCTTTCCCCTAACAAAGACAACTGCAGAAAGCCCCATGTCATCTGCGGTGCGTACAACTATCTGATCGGTCAGGCCGGTTAGCAGCAAGGACCCCTTCTTGGCAAAGGCAAACACGTCGCTCATTAGATCTGCTGCAAAGGCCCTATCTATTTCCATATCCAGCTTATCTTCGCCAACTATTAAATCGGCCTCAAGCAGATTCAGGATCTCTCCCAGTTTCATGTGGCTCCTTTATCTATATAGGACACGCACTTACTTCTTGTCCATCAAGTACTCGTGAATCGCCCTTGCGGCCTTTCTTCCTGCACCCATGGCCAGGATAACGGTTGCAGAACCTGTTACAATGTCTCCACCTGCAAAAATACCTTCCCTGGATGTCTTCCCGGTTTCCTCGTCTGCCACTATGTATCCCCTTTTGTCCAGTTCCAGTCCAGGTGTCGTACTCTGTACAAGCGGGTTCGCCCTTGTTCCTATGGCAACCACAACTGTATCCACGTCAAGGACAAACTCGCTGCCCTCGATGGGCACCGGCCTTCTTCTTCCAGAGTCATCTGGCTCACCCAGTTCCATCCTCAAGCACTCCATACCGACGACCCAACCCTTATCGTCCCCAATATACCTTTTGGGATTTGTCAGCAACTGGAAATTTATCCCTTCTTCCTTGGCATGGTGTATCTCCTCCAGCCTTGCAGGCATC
>QMLJ01000223.1 GCA_003643935.1 Deltaproteobacteria bacterium
GTCACCTGTCCCTATGTTGCCGAGTTCCTTTTTTATCTCTCCGTCACTAGGGTATATTACCTCTACATCAAAACCCAAGTTCTTGCCAACCGTGTTCCAGAAGGGTAGGTATTCTTCGTAAAGGGTAAGTGCCGGCATCTTTAGATGCACCTGGGTATTGTTGAAATCTTTGGGCTGATAACTCCTTAGAAGTGCGTTTCTTATCTCGAACGATGGGTTCGGTTCTTTGCCTTTTGTTGTGGTCGAGTCAGGTTCCTTGCCGCACATGTACCCCCAGCTCATCCTCTTGCCGCCGAAATTCACAATTGTTATCCTACAGTTGTTTTCACATGCCCTGCAATTAACTTCCCTTATCTTGACCTCGGGTATATCAAGACCGTTGAACCTGGTCTTGCCCTTAGTTCTTTCGCCTGCTATCAAGGCCACGCCAAAGGCACCCATCACATGGCAGAAAGGCGAGACAATCACACGTGCACCAGTGAGTTGCTCGAGTGCGGCCACCAATCCCTTGTTTCTGGCGGTCGCCCCTTGGAATACTATTTTTTGCTTGTTGTAATACTTGTTGCCTACAACGCGGTTAAGATAATTCTTGAATATGGAAACAAGTACCCCTGCCATTATTCTCTTCTTGGACTGGCCTGCCTTAAGCTGTCTGGTAACCTCTTGGCCCATGAAAACCGTGCACCTGTCCGAATTAGCAAGAGGCCTTATACCCATTACTTCTTGTCCTATGTCGTCAAGTCTCATGTCTAGTATGTCAGCCTGTTCCTCCACGAATGAGCCCGTACCTGCTGCGCACACGTAATTCATATTGACATCCACAATGCGCCCTTGTTCCAAGCGTATGAACTTGGAATCCTGTCCTCCTATCTCGAATATTGTCTCTACATTACGATCAAGAGTTAGGGCCCCTCTTGCGTGGGCAGTAATCTCGTTTATTATGGCATCAGCACCTATTATCTCGCCAATGAGCTTCCTCCCCGAGCCTGTTGTACCGCACGCTGTTATGTTCAGCTTAATGTTTAGTTTTTCTGAGAGGGTCTTAATGGAGGCAAAGATGCTCCTTGTTGCATCAATGGGTTTTCCAGAGGTCTTGGTATATATGTCGACTCTTATGGTGTTTGAGTTGTCTACGAGGACTGCTTTTGTTGATGTTGAGCCTATGTCAACCCCGAGAAAGGCATCCAGTACTTCGCCCTTTGATAGATCGTGCCAAATCTCGTTGCCAAGGCTATCTCTATCTCTTCTCATCTCCCTGGCAGGAAAAGAACTTTTCTCAAGTACTAAAGGTTTTGCATCCGAGGCCTCAAAGGATATGGGCTTTAGTGATGTCAGTGCCTGTACCAGTCCATCAAAACCATTATGATTTTTTGCCTTTGCCATCCTTGCAAGCGCTATTGACCTGAAAAATGCAGGGTTCTCAGCAATGGTAATAAAGGGCATTCTTTTCGAGAGATAATGTCTTATATGTGGATTCGCAAGGAGACCACCAGCAGCAAGTATGCCTTTACCATCGGGTATACGGCCGCCGAATACACTTTTTAGTCCTGATATAACCATGCCCTGGCACAGGCCGTTATACATGGCCTGTGGACTATATCCTTCTTGCTGCAGGTGTATCAGGTCTGTCTTGGCAAACACAGCGCACCTTGTGGCGACAAGGGGCGCGTCTTCGTCTATAGGTATGGATGATATGTCTTCCATGCTGAGCCCCAGCCTTTTCATCTGTTCGTCGAGGAAAGACCCGGTACCGGAGGCGCACGGAGGATTTGTCTGATAACTTACAATACGTCCCTTTGGATCGATCTCTATCAACTCTATGTTCTGGGCACCCATTATGAGAAGTTTCCTCAACTCGTAGTTGCTTCTCAGATACTCTACCTCTGCAAGCGTACCATCGTACCGCCATTTCTCTATACCGTCTCCCTCGATATTACCGGAGATACAGACCCGGGCATCTTGTACTTTCATGCTGTCTATTTCCTTGAGAAGCAATTCCTTTGGCGAACCTCTGTGATGCATGATCTTACTGTAAATAGGTCTGAGATCAGAATCCTCGTGCCATATCTTAAGATACGAACTCCCAATATCAATACCTAAGTTGCTGTATTTCATATTAGCTCCTCATAAGTGCATTTTGTTACATTCATTATTAACAGCAGGTATGCAAATCATTTAAGCCAAGTCTGGTCACAAATCAACAGGAAATAGGTAATAATCAGCGTGTGTTAACCAGATGGTACCCTTGCATTCACATTGTTTGTATGATTTACATGATTGGTTATCTTTTAGAGGCCAAGTATATATGCTATGTCAACCCAGTCATTTACACAATAAAATGGGTGATGGTCCTTGTTCCAGGGTTGATTGTATACAACCGGTATGATGTCAGCCTTTTCGAGCATATAACAGGTATCAAGCCTGTCATCCACAAAGTACTTTATGCCATGTTCTTTTAATACAGGCAATTTCTTTGTGCTGTCCCCGGTTGCAAAAACCTTTATGCATGCAGGGTCGATCTGTGGAAAGTGTCTTTTGAACCACAATAACACTGGCTCGCTGTATGGTCTTGCAGTGACCAGGAGCAGCCCTGTCTTTGAAGATATCTTTGGTAAAACCTCTGCAGCACCCTTGTTGGGTCTTATATTTACCTCGTGCGGTCGGTGCGTGAGTGTCTCTATAATGTCTTCGACAGCCTCTCTGCGGGCGTCTATTATGTTCATGAAATCATACTCTGTTATGTGCTCGTAATCTATGTCTAAGCCATACTTGAGTCTTGCAATATCTATGAAGGTTCTGAACGTGTCTGCAACAACTCCGTCAAAGTCAAAGGCTGTTTTCTCTATATCCAATTTCACAAGGTGTTCACCTCACTTGTATTGTCTGTACAATACACCAAATCTTGTGCAAAGGCAATTTTGTAACATAATGAAATCGGTTTTTGTACAGGCATGACAGACCATGATTAAGAACCATGTTGCATTCAAATGCCTTCTAGATTATCCATTGTATTCATGAAAGATGCACCGAGTCTTGTATTTGCTGATGACAGTGGCAACGTATTTGACTTTGAGCCTCTCGCCATGGTTGCAAGGAGTGCTGACTACCTGATTCCAGTGGAAGATAAGGATGTCATACCCATGCCTGAAGGCTCGTGCCTTTATGTACTGAAAGACAGGCATCCCATTGGTATTGACAGGGAGACAGGAGAGATAGTGGTGGTGGATGAAAATCCTTTCAGGAAAGGTAGTTCCGCGTTTGCTGTGGCCGTTTTTCTACCAGCTGCCTATACACAGACGTACCTGGCTGCCTGGGCGAAAACAGACAGGGCTACCATACTACCTTTCTTCTCTTATACTGCCTGCGGCTGGAACCAAGGCTTTGTAACGACTGCCATAAGGACCGACGAATCAAGACGACAGGATCCGGATACATTCGA
>QMLJ01000224.1 GCA_003643935.1 Deltaproteobacteria bacterium
ACCACGGCCCCTGGGGCGAACCCGGGTACACATGCATCGAAAAATCCTCTCTACTACATTGTCAGCGCAAGGTATGCCCAGGACAATGGAGACCTAAAGCATGCTCTCAAGCTTTATTCGCAGGTTGATGATCCATATGCATGGCTTGCTGAGGCACGGATATACTACGTGATTGGAGAGAGCGATAAGGCACTTTCCCTTGTTGAACGTGTGATAAAGAAGGGCGTGTATGTGGATAATGGCCTTGAACTAAGGGCAGAGATACACGCAAGTAGAAGGCAATGGTCTGAGGCCATTGAAGATGCGACAAAACTCTTTGAGAAACACCCTGATAATAGGAGATACGGGCTTTTACTTGCAAATCTCAAGATGTGCATATCAGATTTCAAAGGTGCCAGGAAGATACTTGAAAGATTGCTAAATACCTGTAGCGATGACCCTGGTATCCTCTATACGCTTTCAAGGGCCTGTTTGGGAGACAAGGACTTTGTGTGCGCAATGCAAGCACTTAAGAAGGTCATTAAGTACCAGCCGGACATGGGCCAGGCTTACATGGATCTGGCCAAGGTGCAGCATATACTTGGTGACATGGCAGGAGAGGAGAAAACATACAGGGCATTAGTGGCCGAACTTCCTGGATCCACGGCGGGCTACATAGCGTTAAGTGACCTGTACATAAGGCAGAAGAGATACAGTGATGCAATTGATACCTTGAAACGACTGTTTAAGGTAAAACCTGCCGAGGAAGTGAAAGAAAAGATCATGCTCCTAGAATTGAAGGAGGGTAAATACAAGGAAGCCCTTGAAATCCTGAAGGCAAGGAAGAATCCGAGTGACAGGGATAGATACTACATGGCCTTTGCGTATTCAGGCTTGAGCAAGTGGGAAAAGGCATTAAAAGTACTGCCAAAGAAAACCAGTGATTCAGAACTTGCCTGCGACCTGGTCTTGCTCAGGTCAAGCATACTTGAGAGCATGGATAGGACGGGCGATGCAATAAAGGAGCTAGAAGTTGCATGGGGAACGCAGACTGCATGCAAGGAGATCGGCTACAGGCTGGCCAACCTGTTGGAGTCCAGCGGAAAGGGTGATAAGGGTCTCAAGGTGGCGGAGGAAATACTAAAGAGAAACCCAAAAGATCCAATAGCACTCAACTTCGTGGGTTATGTATGGGCTGATAAGGGTATAAGGCTGGAAAAGGCAAGGGAGATGATAAGTGCTGCCTTGAAGGCCAGGCCTGATGACTGTTTTATAATGGATTCCATGGCATGGGTTTTATTTAGGTTGCATAGGCTCGAGAGTTCAGTGCACTATATGAAGATGGCCTTGGATAGGTGTGGACAAGACCCAGTGCTCAATGAACACATGGGTGATATACTCTCTGCCATGGGCAAAAAGTCCAAGGCACTTGACTATTACCTCAAGGCATGGGTGAATACGGGTAAGTCCAAAAAAACCGGGCTGAATATAAAGATAAACAGCTTGCTAGAGACCTTTAGGCGTGTTAACCTTAAGAAACAGTCTTTGAGCGGGTATTCCCATGAACAATGAGACGCGTGTCGGTATATTTGTATTTATAGTCATTATTATATTTATCATTCTGTCCGTGAAGATAGGAGAGCTCGGTTTCCACAAGAACGAGACATACCCTATAACCATGGTATTCTCGACCGTGGAGGGTTTGCGTCCCGGTGCCCCATTGGAGGTAGCAGGCGTAAAAGTGGGTAGTGTCAAGAGCATAGCCCTAAACAGGGATTATTCTGCTGTGGTGACGGCCGAGATTTACAAAAAGGTACAGATTCCCATAGATACCATTGCTTCCATAGCAACAAGGGGCATAATAGGTGACAAGATTATAATACTCACTCCTGGTATATCAAAAGATATGCTTGGCGTAGGTGGGAATCTTGCCAGGACAGAGGTCCCTCCCTCAATAGACTTTCTCCTTACCAAGTTGGGAGACATATCAGAAAATCTATCAGAACTTACCTCCTCCCTTAACAATGCACTGGGTGGGGAAGGTGGTATGTCCAGACTTACCACCCTTATGGACAGGTTAAACGATATTGCAGGAGAGGTGTCAAGGTTGTTATCTGAGAACGAGGGCAACCTGTCTTCCATTGCAATAAACTTGAAGGGTGTAACCTCTAACTTGAACGAGATAACATCTGAGCTAAGGGGGGTTGGCAAAGGGATAAACTCTGTGGTCGGTGATATAGAATCAGGTGAGGGCACTCTGGGGAAGCTTGTCACAGACGACAGCCTTTACATCTCGCTTCAGGATACCATGGACAATCTCTATAAGATAACCACCAGGTTAGAACAAAGCCGGAACCTTAACCTCCTGCTATCCGATGATACGCTTTACTATAATCTTGTATCCATAACAGAGAACCTTAAGCTCATTAGCCAGGACCTAGCCGAGGGAAAGGGCACGCTAGGGAGACTATTGGTGGATGATGAGCTGTACAGGCAGCTTGGGGATACCCTTCAAAATGCAAACGAGGCTGCTCAGGGTATAAAGGAACAGACGCCAATTACAGTAATGGGCACTGTGTTGGGCACTGTGCTGAAGTAGTATAGGATGTATAGGATGAGCGGGTTTTATGAACGCCTGACAATCTTTATTGTTTTATTCTTCTTTGGTGTAAGTGCGTATGCTTATGAGTTTAACCTGGCTCCAGGCTTATATTATAGGTCAGATAGCAGCGGTAAGGAGTTCAAGGTACTTGGCCCAATCCTGGAAGTTACATCTGATCACTTCGCTCTAAGGCCGTTTTTCTACAGGGATTATAAGCATACAGACTTCCTGTATCCTCTGGGGAAGTCTCGTAACAAGGGTACAAGGCTATCCCCTTTATTTTCTTACTATAGTTCAGGAAGGGTCTATTCATTTAACCTGTTCCCCTTTTTTTGCGGTAACGACGGGAAGAGATCATACCACGGCATCTTTCCTCTTTACGGTAAGCTTTATGGACGTTTCGGCTTCAAGGAAGCAAGATTTTTTCTCTGGCCCCTCTATTCCAGGACAGTACGGGAAAGGGGCGTGGTGACTTATTCAATTCTATGGCCTATATTCACATATTCAAGGGACCGGGAATTTAAGATTTTCCCTTTGTACGGGCTTGAGAAGGGCCCAGATACTTCATATCATTACATACTATGGCCATTATTCCATGCCAAGAAGACACCTGATAGCAATATGCATGCATTTCTTCCCTTGTTCATGCTGGATAGAGGCCCTCATAATATGAGCATCTCTTTGCTCTGGCCCTTCTTTACGTACAACAGGGACGATAAATACCACCACAGGAGCATTGAGTGCCCATGGCCCATATTAAGATTTGCCTCTGGTGGATACAGGGAGGTGAGGATTTTCCCCCTGTACTGGACAAAGCAGCAGGGCTTCAAGAAAAAGTTTACCGTGTTATGGCCCATC
>QMLJ01000225.1 GCA_003643935.1 Deltaproteobacteria bacterium
CAGGCTGTAACATGGAATGAAGAATGGATGTCGTTCTTCCAGGACCGCATCCCACATCAAGCACCCTGAGTCCTGGCCTTATACCGCACCACTTGGCTTGCTGCCTGAGCTCCTGCGGATCGGTCTTTATGTCTAAACGTCTGGCCTCGTCCTTGCTTTCCATGAGGTAGGACTTTTTCTTTGGTGACATATCGATATTAGTATTGGTGTCATTTGACATGGTCTGTAAACACTACAGTATAAAATAGACTTTTTGCAAGAATATTCGTTTAATAAAGAGTATATTATATTTTTCTCCATGCAAAGCATACTGGGCTTTATAACCTGGCAAGGCCTTAACAATAAAATGTTCCATATGCTACCCATAAGGAAAGGCCTAAATCTGCAGTTCTTCAGAGTTTATGGCCCGAATGATGGTGCGTGGAAGGTCATAAAAGGGTTTGATTTACCAACCTTCTTTTGATAGTATCCACCATGAGGCATATATCTTAATAAGCTAGTTCTTATACATGAGTTGCGTGAGGAAAGGCCGGGCTATTATGAAAGGGAAATGGGAGGTGCAATATGGAAGTCATGAAGAATTTTAAGTACGAGGTAAAGGAAGGAATTGGTGTTCTCACAATTGATGTGCCAGGGGAGGCCATGAATACCTGGACAGAGGAAGCCATAATAGAGTTCAGCAGGTTTATTGAAGAGATCGAGAAAGAGAAAGGTCTCAAGGGCATCATAATTATATCCGGCAAGGATACGAATTTTCATGCAGGTGCAAATCTAAACATGCTCGATGCCATGAAGAACGAGAAGGATGCCCTAGAGGGTCTTGATGTCTTTCATAAGGCATTTTTCAAGATAGAGGGTCTGCCTTATCCAACTATTGCAGCCATAAACGGGTATTGCCTGGGAGGTGGTTATGAGCTTGCGCTTGCCTGTACCGCCCGCATAGCAAAGGACAGTCCTACCACTGTAATAGGCCTGCCCGAATGCCAGGTAGGTGTTTTCCCGGGAGGTGGAGGGACACAGAGATTACCTAGGCTCATAGGTTACAATGCCTTTGACCTTATCTTGAGAGGGAAGACCTTACCCGCCCAGAAGGCCCTTGAGATGGGTATGATAGACAAGTTGATCCCGGGTGACGCTGACCTGCTGCAAGAGGCAATGAAGTTTCTTAACGATATAGCCTCGGGCAAGGTTCAACTGAAGAGGCCAGAGCAAGACTTCTCCCAGGTTGACGACATTGCGGAGATGGCCCGCCAGGGCGTGCTCAAGGCCACAAGGGGAAGGTACATACCAGGACCCATGCTGGCCCTGGAATCCATAAGGGAAGGGGTGAAGGTCTCCTTGGCCGAAGGTATAGAGATAGAGAAGAAGAACTTTGTAAAATGCGTTTTATCGAACCAGGCAAAGGGTGGTATTCACACATTTTTCTTAAAGACCATGAGCGACAAACCCAGGAGCATGATGACAAAGGGTTTTCAGCCCAAGCCACTCAGAAAGGCGGCCGTACTTGGTTTTGGAACAATGGGCAGGGGTATAGTGATAGAGATACTACGTCGCATGCAGATACCTGTTATTGCAAAGGATATACCGCAGGCGCTTGATCCGGGTAAGGAGGCACTAAAAAAGGTCTTGGACGGTATGGCACAGAAGAAGCGGCTTAAGGCGGATGTTGATGATCTAATGAAGCTTTTGACGGTAACTTCTGAATACACGGATGACTTCAAGGATGTGGACATAGTGGTTGAGGCTGTGTTCGAAGATCCTAAAGTCAAGGCCGAGGCATACAAGGAACTGTGCGAAATAGTGAAGGACGATTGCATAATTGCAAGTAACACATCATCAATACCCATCACAACGCTTGCCCAGAGCGTAAAGAACCCGGAGAGGTTCATAGGGGCGCATTTCTTCTCCCCTGTGTGGATGATGCAGCTCCTGGAGGTCATAAGGGGAGAAAAGACAAGCCAGGAGACAGTGGACAACCTTTTGAACTTTGCAGCCAGCATAAAGAAGAGGCCGATCGTATGCAGGGACAACCCGGGCTTTGTTGTAAATGCAATGTTGTTCCCGGTGCTTAACACAGCACTTAACCTTCTAGAACAAGGCATAGCCATAGAAAAGATTGATTCGGCCTGGAAGAATTTCGGTGTACCCGTGGGACCAATCAGGCTCCTTGACGAGGTAGGTATAGACGTGCCCTACAAGGCCATGAAGTCTATAGGTGTTACACCTCCGGAGACCCTGAAGAACGTGGTGGAGGCCGGCCGCTATGGATTTAAAAAGAATGGCAAGGGTTTCTTTACGGCTGACGGCAGTGTTGATCCGGAGGTCCTGCCGCTAATACCAATAAAGGAACACAAGGATCTAAGCGAGGAGGAGATACAGGACCTGCTCTTTACCGAGATGATAAAGGTTGCAAGAGATCTACTTGACAGGAAAGTGGTTGAAGATCCCCGGGCCATTGATATAGGCATGATCTGGGGTACTGGTTTCCCTCCGGACAAGGGCGGACCTTGCAAGTGGGCTGACCTCACAGGCAAGAGCAAGGAACTCTTCGGCAGGACGTTTTATTGATTATAAGGTATCAAGCAAAATACCTTACCGTTAAGCTGACATCGAGTAGGTGTCAGCTTAACAGTAAGGGCACATAACACAAAGTTATAAGACGCTACGACGGACAGTTGACAACGAACAAAGAAGGAGACCAAGTTGTGTGATACTTTTGCGTTAGGTCCCGCGTTTACTGCCGATAGAAGCTTTATATTCGCCAAGAACTCTGACAGGGAACCTGGTGAGACCCACCTTGTAGTCAGCATACCGCAGCAAGAGCATGCCAGTGGAGACATGCTTGAATGCACCTACATAGAGATTCCACAGGCAAAGAAGACTTACTCAACTCTCCTGTGCAAGCCCTTCTGGATATGGGGGGCTGAGATGGGTGTTAACGAGAAGGGCGTTGCCATAGGAAACGAGGCGCTTTTTACCAAGATAAAGCCAGAGAAGGTTCCTGGACTTGTCGGCATGGACCTCCTGAGGCTGGGATTGGAGCGAGGGGCAACGGCACAGGAGGCTGCCAATATAATAGTGGACCTTCTCAAGAAGTACGGCCAGTCAGGACCATGTGGGTATAGGGACAAGAAATTTACATATATGAATTCCTTCTTGGTAGTGGACAGGAAGGAGATCATAGTCCTAGAGACATTTGGTAGGGACCATGTCATGAGGTCCTTCAACGATTATGCTGCCATATCGAACATAACGACCCTTGGCGATTCCTGGGACAGGGGTTCTCTTAAAGCTGGTACGGATGTAAAGCGTCTCGAGGACAGGATAATGACATTTTTCTCAGGTGCTGCAAGGAGGCGCTCTTTTGTGCTGGAACGCATTACCATGTTAAAGGGCAGGTTCACACATGGCGATGCATTCGAGATACTGCGCTTTCAC
>QMLJ01000226.1 GCA_003643935.1 Deltaproteobacteria bacterium
ACCCTCGAGGTCTCGTCCATCTCCCACAGTGGCCTTGCACCTTCTATGCCCCTTGTAACGAGAGCGGATACACTACCACACTTCAAGTGGTTTACCACAGAGGGTACATTTATACCCTCTTTATAGAGCATGTATAGCATACGCGCCTCTTTCTGTGTCTTTGCTGCCAGTAGGTTCCTGAGCATCTGAAGGGGTGAACGTGGGTGGTAAATCTTCAAGTATAGTACATGATGGCCTTCCCTGGTGAGCCTGTACACGCTTCTCATATGCCTCTGGGCTACGGGCTCCCAGTTGTACTCTTCATATCTTTCACGAATACTAGCTATCATATAAAAACTCTCAAGGGTAAGCCGTCCCGGTGAGGCATAAAGGGCATCAGGCAATAAGCGCTGGGTAAAAGAGCTATTTGGTGAATAGTTAGCCTTGTTGGGTCTCTCTAAAGCTCAACACAACCTACAATCGGCACCTGATACCCGATACCTGACACGCCAGGTATTTTACTTGCTTTAGCCATGGACCTTACACATCATCAGAACATGGGAAATTTTCTCTTTCGCTTTGTATGATCGCTAACATCGTCATTCGTAGTAATGGCGAATTGCCGGAGTATATCTTCTTGTTGCTTAGTGAGCTTACGAGGTATCACTACACGCATCCTTATCTTAAGATCGCCGTAGCCCCTTGCCCTTAGATGCTTAACACCCTTACCCTTAAGCACATACACATCACCTGGCTGTGTGCCAGGCTTTATCTCCAGGGTTTCCTCTCCATCAATGGTAGGTACATGTATGGATGCGCCCAATGCAGCCTGCACAAAAGATATGGGGATCTCGCATATCAGATCGTCGTTTTCCCTTGTAAATATATCATGGGGCCTCACCCTTATTACAACGTAGAGGTCACCAGGCGGCCCGCCATATTCTCCCATCTCACCCTCACCAGTAAGCCTCATGGTGGACCCATCATCAACCCCGGGGGGTATCTTTACCTTGAGTTTCCTTGTACGAGTAATCCTGCCTCTACCCCTGCATTTCTTGCATGGGTTCTGGATAATCCTACCTTTTCCCCTGCACCTGGGACAGGTTGTCGTCACCGTGAAGAAACCCTGGGACCTGTATACCTGGCCCCTACCACCACACATGGGGCATGTCTCTGGTGACGTACCTGGCTCGGCCCCTGTGCCACCACAGCGATCGCATGGTTCTTCCCTGGGAACCTCTATCTCAACTTCCTTGCCCTTTGCCACATCCTCTAGAGTGATCTCGAGGTCATACCTGAGGTCAGCACCACGCACAGGTCTTGGGCCTGACGACCTCCTTCTGGATGAGAAGCCAAATATATCACCGAATAAATCCGAGAAGGTGTCAAATATATCGTCAAAGTTAGAGAACCCTTGGAATCCCGTACCTTGCAGGCCTTCAACGCCGTACTGGTCGTAGACACGTCTTTTCTCAGGATCTCTCAGCACCTCGTATGCCTCGGCTGCCTCCTTGAACTTCTCCTCGGCCTCTCTGTCACCCGGATTCCTGTCAGGATGATATTTTACTGCTATCTGCCTGTATGCCCTTTTTATCTCCTCGCTGGAGGCGGTCCTGGACACGCCAAGTATGCTGTAATAATCCTTGTCCCTCATTGCTCTTTGTTAATCTTAACCTTACCCTCGGCAATCTCTCTTAAAGATGTAACCACTTGCATGTTTCCCTTTCGCCTGGATAGAGGCCTGGCCCCTTTCATGAGTTGCTTTGTGCGTTTAGTTGCGGCTATTACCAAAGAGAAACGATCATCTACCTTTTCCAAACAGTCCTCTACCGTAATCCTTGCCATGTTCTCCTTCCTGATCCTGTTGTTTTTGGTGTATGTCTAATGCCACAGCACTTTTTCTGCGTCAAGATACTTGGCCTTGCTCAATCATCGTAATTTCCACCCTCGGCGGTAACGTCAGCCTGTATGCCAGCCCCTTTTCCTAGTATCTTTTCGTATGTCCACTCTTCAGGATCTTCCAGGGGGTGACCCTTGGGACCCAGGTAATACGAACCTGCTCTAAGGATGGTCTCTATTGCAAGGTCTGCTGTGTCAGATGCATTGAAAACGTTCACCAAGAGATCGTACACAAAATCCTCCACAGCATACTCCATCCTCTCACGGATCTCTCGTGGCTGTGAAAGCAACTTTGGCTCAAAGGGTAGGTTTAACTTTTTGTAATTACCACCCTTCAATGACTTGGATTCGGCGTATTCCACCATCTCTGACCATAGCTCGTCACTCATTCCCTGGTCAGGGACCTTTGCAAAGGAGCCATCCTCGTTAAGGATGGCATTACCGTATTCATTCACCTTCACACCCCAGGACAGCATCTGGAGGGCGGTCGCAACATTCGCCTTTGTGGTATTTGTCTCCTCAGCAATCCTTTTCAACCTTTCCTTGTTGTTCCCAGATGTACCATGCTGAGCTCCTGAGATACCGTACTTCTTAAGTGCCTTATGTATCTCGGAGGTAAGCTCCACCTGTATACCTGCATCACTATCCTGTATGCCGTGCGTGGTTCCGTTGTTCAAGGCAATCCAGTCAGGATATATCCTATTGGCATTGAGACCCTGTATTAGGAACAGTGCATCCTCAACCGTGGAAAGACCCTCAGCACCTTTTATTTCTCCCACCTCGGTCTCGTAGCCGGCCCATCTTGGTATGTACCGGGAAAGGGTGATATTGGCAAGCAAATTCTTGTCATCTGTAAGGTGGGATGCATCAATGGCAATGGATGTTATGCCTGCATCGAATATCGAGGGTATCACTGTCTTTGCTGGCTCAACGTCGGCCTCGGTCTTTATGGCAAAGTGGTCTGCGTGCACTGCAACAGGTACCGTGATACCAAGTTCATTCATGAACGAGTTTACATACATAGCGATGTTCCACATATTTACTAGGCAATAATTACTCTCTGACCTTGCAATCTCTATTATGATAGTTGCCCTCGCCCTCTGCGCGGCCCTCAAGGCACCACGTATAACAATACTGTTTCTGCCGTTGGCCGCTATTGTCATGGCCTTGCCTTTTTTTATCAATGCCCTGTCTATTACCTTGCCGCTTACTATCAAGGCCTTGGAATTTGGGAAAAGCCTTTGTATGTTTGGCGGCCTCCCTATCTCAAGCGCCCTTACAAAATCCGTATAATAATCTCCCATAACGCTACCTCCTCTTTAGGGTAAGGAATCCTTATTACATGTTGTTCTTTTTTGCAAACTCTTCGTACTCCAGCACGTCCAGCTTAGAGCCTATTATCAATGGTACCCTCTGGTGCAGGCCATCAGGCTCAACATCCAGTATCCTCTCGTATCCGGTACTGGCGTAACCACCTGCCTGCTCAACCACGTAGGCAAGGGGGTTTGCCTCGTAAAGTAGCCTTAGTTTTCCTGTCGGTCTTTTTGGATCCTTGGTG
>QMLJ01000227.1 GCA_003643935.1 Deltaproteobacteria bacterium
AGTAGATGTTTACCTTCTTCTGTATCTAGTTCCAAAGGGTCTTTGGTCTTCACCGCAGACGCCCTGCAGTGAAGACAATTTAGGTTACAGACCTTTGTCACCTCCCATGCAAGGATAAAAGGTGGTCTCATGCTATAAGTCTCGCTATCTTTGGTGCAAAGTATGTTATTATGATGTCGGCTCCTGCCCTCTTAATGGAGAGGACGCTCTCCATTAACACGGAGTCCTCGTCAAGCCAACCATTTGCAGCAGCAGCCTTTATCATGGCATATTCACCTGATACCTGATAGGCAGCAATGGGTGTGTCAAACTCGTCAGAGACCACCCTGAGCACATCCAGGTATGGCATTGCAGGTTTAACCATCAGGAAATCTGTTCCTTCCTCTATATCTAACACTGCCTCTCTCAAGGCCTCTCTCACATTGGCAGGGTCCATCTGATATCCCTTGCGATCCCCGAATGCAGGACTCGAGTCTGCAGCCTCCCTGAAGGGACCGTAGAATGCCGATGCATACTTTATAGCGTAACTCATGATGGGTATGTGTTCAAAACCACCTTCGTCTAGTGCATCCCTGATGGCACCCACACCACCATCCATCATACCTGATGGTGCAACAATGTCAGCACCTGCATCTGCATGGGATAGTGCTATCCTTGCAATGACTTCAAGTGTATCATCGTTTGATACCTCACCTTTTTCAGTAAGTATGCCACAGTGACCATGGTCGGTGTATTCACACATGCATACGTCCGTTATCACGGCAAGTTCCGGCGCTATATCCTTTACAGTCTTTATTGCCTTCTGCACTATACCGGTCTTCTTATATGCCTCCCTGCCGAGGGGATCTTTCTTGTTCGGTATACCAAACAGCAATACTGCGGGAATGCCCAAGTCTAGCACTTCTCTTAGTGGTTCCTTTATCATGTCAATAGAATACCTGAACTGGCCGGGCATGGCCCCTATTGGTTCTTTTATGGATTTCCCTTCCTTTATAAACAGGGGATACACCAAATCGTCTATAAACACCCTTGTTTCTCTTACCATTCTTCTTATTGTCTCGGTACGCCTCAGTCTTCTTGGCCTGTCTTCGGGAAACATTATAGGGCCCTCCTCTCTATCATGTATAACAGTTAAAAGCACATGTCAGGGGATATGTCAAAAGGCTTGGCAATGCCGATGACAGGCTGGGGAAATCGACTTATTTTGGATAGCAGTGAATCAAGATAACTATTCCCGGGTTCTATTTTAATGGACGAAAACCCCTACGTTGTTGACCTTACGCATAATAGTGTCATCTTTTATGGATTTTAGGTATATGCCGACCTGGGATACTATGTCACCCATGCCATCAAAGAACAGATTCACCACAGGCGAGGCCATAAACTGAGAGTTGGACTGGAATATGTAGGATGTTATCCTACCAGGCATGCATCCAAATGGTGCACAGTTCACCACGAGGCTCGCCCCTTGGTCAGAGAATATCTTTGCCCTCCCCAAAGTGAGGATGGCCTCACCTTCAAATTCAAATGGTACAAATACCCTTGCTTCATCTATAACCTCATGTATATCAGGTTCTCTCATGTCATCAAGTACTGGTGAGAACAGACTTATAATCTCATCCTCGATCTTGTGCAAATAATGGTTCTTTATATAGGCAAACAATCGACTCTTTATACCTTCTTTGGTTGCAACCAGTCTGTCCACATAGTGTATCCATTCTGTCATGGGGGAAAGCCATGCCTCTCCTCCTGACTTCTCTATGACGTCCACAAGATGCTGGTTGGAGAAGTTATTCATCCTCACGAATATCTCACCTACGATTCCTACTACCGGTTTCCTGGGTTGGCTGTAATCCACCTTTTTCATGAGATCAGCCACGAAGGATTTTATATACCCCTCCCACGGTAAGCCTTGTTCCATGAGCGAACAGATATCATCCAGGGCACTGTCAAATACAGCCACTGCTTCATCCCAGTCAGGCATATAGGGAACCGTCCTGCACCTGAGCTTGAACAGGTCATCTCCTAAGCATATGGCCTTCCATACCTCTTTTCTCATCTTTGGGGTCAGAAAGTCATAGCCATCCTCGGATGTTGGGGAAAAGATTGCAGCATTCTTTAGACCTGCCCTGTCAAGTATCTTTGACTGTAGTGTCGCATACTGACCGTATCTACAAGGACCTTCTGCCCTCGGCATGATAAGTATGTCCTTTTCATCCTTATCCCTGGCCTTTGAATTCTTTGCAATTGAGAGAAATTTCCCAATGGTCACTGCAGCGGGAAGGCATTCGCTCCCCCTGCAGAAAGACTTGCCCAGCATGCACTCGTCACCTGTTTCCTCGCCCGTGTTGAATGCATTGTAGCCGAATCTCCTTAGTGTTGCAGCCCAGAGCTGTGGCGTATAGGGATGTATCTGCGGTATCCAGATCTTTGTGTTATCCTTTATATCCTTTAGCCTATACATGATGTTCAGCTGCGGTATCTGATAGGAAGTCTTTTCAGGAATCCTGTAGTGTTCAACCATATCTAGGAATGCCTCTATCCTTGTTTGATAGCCAGTTGCTGAACCGTGCTCGTCCATCTCCAGAATGAGATAGGGTTTGTTCCTTGATATTTCCTCAAAGTAACTGAGCATAAAAGAGTCAGGGCCACACGAGAAGTTTGATATAACAAGTGGAAACAGGTTGGGCTTCTTGCTGATGGCAAGGGCTTTCTTCAGTATCCGCTGTCCTTGATACCAGTACATGTCAGGATACAGGTCTACTATTTCCTTGTTGTCAACCTCGTCAGGCAGTATGTCCATGTTTATAACCTTGTAACCGAGTGACTCCACTAGGTCGGGTATATTCAGGTTCAGTATCCTGTGATAGAGGTTGTAAGGCCTGCCAAGTATTACTATTACTCTTTCATCATCGCGTATTTCATCCAATATAAACCTGGCCTTGTCTACGATGCCCATCCTGAATTTCCCTAGTTCCATTATACCGTCTCTTATGGCCTTCTTTATTCTGGATATGGGTATATTGCGCAAATCGATTTCTTCCAGGAGTGCTTTGATCTCCCTGGCCTGCCAGTCAAGACCCTTGGTGAGGTCTATGGATGGTGTAAGCACCCTTGGTTTGTACACAGGTGATTTAAATATACCTGCCATGCCTGTAACAAATGGACAGTACAGACTCCTGGGCCTGATTCCAGGGTCTTTCTGTTCCTGGATAAGGTAAGGTATCAGGACCATGCTGTCTTTATACTTGTCGAGTATAACGTTGGCCGATGCCATTGCCAGCTTGGCAGGATAGCAGAAGTCACCTGTCCCTATGTTGCCGAGTTCCTTTTTTATCTCTCCGTCACTAGGGTATATTACCTCTACATCAAAACCCAAGTTCTTGCCAACCGTGTTCCAGAAGGGTAGGTATTCTTCGTAAAG
>QMLJ01000228.1 GCA_003643935.1 Deltaproteobacteria bacterium
GAGACCTCTGAGACCTTTGCCTTTTTGGTATAATCGCTGTAGGCGGGTATGGCTATTGCAGCTAAAATCCCTATGATCGCAACAACGATCATCAACTCAATCAATGTAAAACCTTTATCCGACTTTACCATAACTTAATACCTCCTTGTCCTATAATAAATTTTTTATGTGTCCTTGCCTTCTATTCCTTATACCTCTTATGCACTATCACTACATACTTCACCCCCTTATCTATATCATATACGACAGAGTCCCCAAAAACTTTAGAAAAAACATCTAAAACTCAAATAAAAGAGCAACAAGCATGCCAATAAGACTAGTAGATATCATATCTACTTTGCATACTCGTCTTTATAAAAAGATACAAAGGTAATGGCCATAGTCAAGATAAGTGGTCCTATTAATATACCGGACATGCCAAAAAACTTTAAACCACCGAGCACTGAAAAAAGTATCCATAGCGGACTTATGTTGCTGGAACCCTTCATGAGATAGGGTCTTAAAAAATTATCCACAGAAGACACTACTAGTGCACCCCATATAATTATAAATACCCCGGATTTGACATTACCTGCAAGCATAAGGACTATACCTGCTGGCAACCATACCAGTGCAGATCCAACAAGCGGTATAAGGCTGGAGAATGCAACCGCGGTTGCCAACAGCAGAACAGGCGACACGCTTGCAATCATAAACCCTATGCCACCTGCTATGCCCTGGAATACGGCTGTAAGAAGTATCCCCACCACAGTAGTGATGCTCGTCTCTTTGAATCTTCCAGCTATAAGCAACTTTTGATGGTTGCTTAAAGGAACAATCCCAGAGAGGTATGAAAGCCACCCTTTACCATCTCTCAATAGATAAAAGAGCGTAAATATGAACAAAACAAACTGAAGTGCCATGTCTGTTATATTACTTATCAAGGCCGTTGAATGCTGCATGACAAACCCAACAAGAGCTCCGGCCAATTCCCTTAAATGGGACTGTATGCCCTCTGCACTTACGCTGAACCCGGGCAAGTACCTGTGGATCTCCAGCATCATTTCCTTAAGTAGTCCAAGAGCTGGCTTACTGCTATGCATGGAGGCAACTATCTTAGCGTAGGTCTGGGTAGCTTCATGTGCTAGCAAAAGGGTGAGTACACTTAAGGGGATGACAATTATTAAGACAAGCAGAAGGCAGACGAGTATGCTTGCAAGACTATGTGCAAGCCTGCTCGAGAACTTTGCATAAAGCGGATAAAACACGGCCGCACATATCATGCTTACAATAATGGTCTTTATAAAGGGACTCCATATGGCAAGGATCAGAAAAAGCGAGACCCCAAGACATGAAAAGAAGAACATACTACCCTGTCTCTTATCATACGTCTCAGCGATAGCAAATCTCCTTAAATAAAAATTAAGAAATCAACCTTTGTCCAAATTACCCGCAGGCTAACCCTTATTATACTCACCTGTGGTCCAAATAAATCAGTCCTTGCCAGCATTTGATTCATCTGGTTCGTAATTTGTATACAGTATTCTCTGACATAGGGGACACTGAATAAGCCTGTCCCCCTTTATAATCTCATTGAAAAGCTGGGGCGGAATATGCATATGGCAACCACTGCAGACGCCGTCATCACATGATACAACAGCCAGGCCTTTCTTGTGTTTTTTTATCCTGTCATACCTGTCAAGCAAAGAAGGATCAACCGCCTTCCTCAATTCTAAGGCCTTTGCCTTGTAATCCTCAATGATCCCCTGGAGCTCATTCTGCCTGGAGATAAGTTTCTCCTTCTTGGTTTCCAGTATCTTTTTATCGTCCTCAAAGGATTTTTCCAGTCGCTGCTTTTCCTTGAGGTTCGTCTCTATCTTGTCCATCAAGTATAGAATCTCCTCTTCTATTTCTACCTTCCTCTTCTTGGCAATGTCCATCTCCCTCTGCAACGCAAGGTACTCTCGGTTTGTCTTTATTTTCTTGATCCTCGCATCTGCAGCTGTAAGTATTGCTTGATTTTCCTCAAGCTCTGCCTCAAGAGGCTGTTTTCTCTGTTCCAAGGCCTTTATCTCTTCTTCAACGGCATCAAGTGCTCTTCTCCTTGCAATGAGAATACTTTCAATCTCGTCTATCTCCTTTGGTATCTCACTGAGCCCGCTCTCTGCCTTAAAAATTTCTACCTCTACTTCCTGTAGGGCTATAAGGTCTTCTAGCAATCTCTTCAATTCTAGGTCTCCTTTTCCTGGATATGTACATACTTTATCAACGATCTTTGTTCAAAGGCATAAATATCCACACCATCTAAAACTTGCCTTAACATATCGGCGAGTGGGTCTACAACAAGCGCCTCGGTTTCCGAGTGCCCAAGATCAACTACGTTCAATCCTGCTTCCCATGCATCGACAGCACTGTGGTAACGGACATCCCCTGTAACAAAGGTGTCACACCCTGCCTTAAATGCTTCTACCCACAGGTCCATGCCACTGCCTGGGCATACCCCTACCTTGTGGACTTGCTTTTTAGAATCAACTATCCGAGCATATTCAAAGGGCAAAGACCTTACCCACTCATCTAGTCTGCAGGCTTCACCAACAAGGCCTATGCGCATTAGACCATGGTCTTCCACTTCCAATAAGCCTAACTCCCGAGCCAGTGTGTCAGACACTCCACCCCTTGACATGTCAAGATTTGTATGCATGCTAACCAGTGCAATATGAAACTCTGCAAGCATAGATATCTTTCTACCTATAGAAACCGAAAGATCGATATTACTCAGAGGTTTAAATACAAGAGGATGATGCGTGATTATAAGATCAACCGAATGGTCCCTTGCATACTCTATGACATCAAAAAAGGGATCAAGCGCAACCACGACGGAGCCAATCTCTTGCAGAGGGTCACCATACATAAGTCCCACATTATCCCAGGATTCGGCAGAATCAAATGGAGCCAGACTGTCTAGCCTTTCATAAACCTCATACAGCTTCATGGTCTCAATAATCAAGAAGGGGAGTGCTTAAAAAAGCACTCCCCTTGCAAGCAGCCATGTTTTTTTCCAAGTGTGTCTCCGAAAAATCCACCTTATCACTCTCTCAATAACTAATGAACTTAAGTGGGCCCACCTGGGATCGAACCAGGGACCTACCGGTTATGAGCCGGTGGCTCTACCAATTGAGCTATGGGCCCATCAGGGAAAATAGTCCAATTGAAATCTCGGTGTCAAGTCCTTATTTCCAAGTACCAAGGGCAACCGAGTTCTACATGCATGTATCTCACTTTGTTTTAAAATGTCCGGGAATAAACTATGGTACTAGGCATTAAGGCTCTTATTCCTTGCACAGTATGTATTTTTAATATAGAAATGCACTTAGCAAAGTATTAAAGGGGGTCGGTCATGGTATCGAATGAAGGGAAATTGCTCTCAGGAGACGGTTTCA
>QMLJ01000229.1 GCA_003643935.1 Deltaproteobacteria bacterium
CATTATAATTGGCAGGGCCGTTGTGGAGTTTTGACAGGATGGTCATTTAAGACAACAAAACATAAGAAAGGAGATGCGAATGAGGCTGGTCTACTCTTATTATGTTTTAGACATCGTTCACAGAGGGCATCTGCTGATGATGAGAAACGCAAATGCAATAGCCGGGGAGGACGGGAAGTTAATTGTTGGGATCCTTACTGATGAAGCGGTTATGGAGAAAAAGCCCAAGCCAATACTTTCATTTGAAGAAAGGATGGATCTGGCTTCAGCAATAAAGTATGTGGATGTTGTGGTGCCTCAGGAAACTTATTCACCCATGCCAAACATTATGAGGATCAAGCCTGATGTCCTTATGGAAAGTACAAGTCACGATGAAGCAGAGATTGAGAAAGAGAGGGAATACATGGAAAGCATCAATGGAGAGGTTATTGTAATGCCATATTTCCCCACTCAGTCTTCAACGCATATCAAGGAAGAGATAGGGAGGAAATTGCATGAAAAGCAAGGTAAGTAGGTTCACATTCTGGGATATCTGGACATCCTACGCGACTTACTATTTTGGCAAGGTAAACCTGAGCATTGTGGTACCAGCATTATTGGCTACGTACAAGGATCTAAGCATGATGAATGTTGGATTGGTCTCCAGTGGCTTTTTCTTTGCCTATGCACTCGGCCAGTTTTTCCACGGCCAGTTCTCAGAACGCTATAATCCCTTTGTCTACGTCTCCATAGGACTTATCGGGTCCTCTATCGTTAATTTCTTGCTCGGTTTCTCTGCAGGATTTTTTATATTACTGTTTGTCGGAGAGGTGGTGGATGGGATGTTCCAGTCAATGGGCTGGTCATCCTGCGTGAGGGCAAACGCACTAACCCAGGAAGCCGAGAAAAGAGAGCGAGCAACAACAATATTAGGGACATCCTACCAGGTGGGTAATTCTGTGGCGTGGTTGATAAGTGCGTATGCTGTAGGTGCCTGGGGATGGCAGGCAGGATTCTGGGTAGCTGCTGGTTTCCTGTTTGCAAGGGGGGTACTGCTGTTATTGACAATGCCAGAGATAGAGATTAAGCCGCCCTTGCAAGTGACTACCCAGGTCAAGACTACGCTATCTTTCCCGATTGTTTTAAGCGGATTAGCCCTGTGCTTCCTGAATATGGTTAGGTACGGCGTTATAACCTGGATACCGCTGTATCTGTTTCAACACCAGCATCTGGTTGTTAAACAGATGGGCAAGGTGGGACTGAAGGTGTTCTTAATACCCATTGCAGGCGTGATAGGAACACTCGTATATAATAACTTTAAGCTCAAAAGGGATATAATCACCATTATATTTCTCATCTTACTTGCTGTTAGCTTCATAATATTCCCCTTTACCTCTGGCCTTTGGGCAACGATCGTACTGTTAGTTGGAAGCTTTTTCCTGTACGGTCCCCATGTCTTCCTGGTTACAACCATGCCCACGCGTTTCATTGATCAGCAGGTGGTCGCGGCATCTACCGGATTCATAGATGGCATGGGCTATATAGGCACGGTATTAGTAGGTGTGATTGTTCCGTTTCTTGTTACATCCGCTGGTGGAAGCTGGATAAATGTCTTTATATTCTGGGCGGTTATCTCTGTTATTGTGGCTGTGTTGGTCGCTATAGTTTATTTTGCCCATTTTAGACTTAATAACGATACAGCTTGATTAGGGAGTTAACGGAATTCCTGCTGGCTTAGGCTTTTGATTTTAACCGCTGGGCTAGGTAAGGGCTTGGATTTGGTAACAGGATCTATCAAAGTGGATAGACTAACTTGACAGTTTCACTTTACTCAAAAGATTGGTATAAATAAAAGAGATTTGAAATACAGTATAAGGGGGTAAAACATAAGCAATGAGGATCGCGGACATTCTTACAACTTCAAGGATTATTATCACCCCGGTAATTCTCTGGCTCATAGTACACGACAGACCGGTCGCTGCTTTCTACCTTTTCGCTGCTGGCGCAATAACAGACACGCTTGATGGTTATTTTGCAAGGAGAAGTAAAAAGAAGGTTTCATACGGGGCAAACTTTGACGCACTGGCTGATTTCTTCTTTGGTTTCTCCACAATATTCACTGTGGTTTACATAGAAAAGGCCTGGTTGCTCTTGGCTGTGACCCTATTAGGAATAGGCTTCTGGACACCTGTAATAATCATTATCTCAAAGAAGGCAGGAAGACTTCATATACCGCATCTGGATACGAATCTTCTCGCTGCAGCAGTCTACCCGGTTGTTATGGCATATATAATACGCTGGAGGTATGCAGGGATAATGCTAATCTTCACGGTTTTTGTGCTGCTGTACTATATGAGAAAGTATCTCGTTTTTCTACGCGAAATCAACATACAAGGTGCATCCTGATCTCAGGCGTTACCACCTTCTTTGTCTGAAGAAGGCGGTCTCTTAAAAAGGGCCTTAATCTCGTCCTTGAAATGATTGTATATATACCATCCCATTACTAGTGCCAGGACGAGTAACTGAGGAAGTGTAATCCCGTTTGCCTGGCCTGTTGAGGCATGGGCTGTATGGGGATATATCAAGTAAAGAAAACAAGTTACAATGGCTGGTGCTATGCTACAGAAGTATCTTTTCATAATCACTCCTTACTTATTCAAATGAATCAGTGTATGCTTTTTATACCATGGATACTTAAGTACTCCATGAATAAAAGTCCTCTACGGGCTGTTTAAAACTGAAGACCAATAATAAGAGGACTATTTATTTTTCGATAAAGGATTTAGCAGCTGATGTCAAGGATCTGTATCAGGAGAATTACGATTGATGCCAATTTCGCTCTGGTGTTATAGTTGGGAATTTGGTAATGTATAGCTTTATAAGGAGATCTGTACATGGGAAAAGAAGCTAGGGTAGAAAAATTAAAGGAAGAAACCAGGAAGAAAGAAGAATCCCTGCACAAGGTGCTCAATCAGCCCCTGACCTTTATCCAAAAGCTGGTGGTAGATGTGGCCTATGCACTTTATTTTGACGTGCTTGGCAGAAGGCCTAAAATCGACATGGATGCAGCACGGCTTGCACAGGAGAAGTTCAGAAAATATTTTCCGAAAACAGTTGAAGAGATGCTCCAAGAACTTCTCAAAGACCCCGTGGGTTACTCTCAGAAGGTAAGGGAATATGAGGAAGTATGTCCGCCGGTCTTTGTCGAGTTCCCAACGAATCCCGCCGATTATACGCTTATCACGCGTGATCCATCCCGGCAGCTCCAAGAGATCATAACCGAATTAGCCCTGCTATCAAATTTTCCATCTTGTGAAGGTAAGTACTATGCCATTGACGTAGGTACTGGATACGGCAGGCTTGCAAGGGTAATAGAAAACACCTTGAAGTCCCTTTGCGATGAAAAAGAGGAG
>QMLJ01000230.1 GCA_003643935.1 Deltaproteobacteria bacterium
TAATTGATGAGCTCGAAGGCATGTGCAGGGGGCCGTATGCAGGCGCAGTTGGATACATCTCATTTAATGGCAACATAGATACAGGCATTGCAATAAGGACCATATTCTTGAGGTCAGGCCATGCATATATACAGGCAGGTGCCGGCATAGTGTGGGATTCCAGGCCGGAGAAGGAACTCGTTGAAACGGAAAACAAGCTGGAGGCACTAAGAAGTGCCCTGGGAGGATTTGCATGATCCTTGTCATAGATAACTTTGATTCGTTCACCTTCAACATTGTGCAGATGATCCAGGCCATGGGGGAGGATGTGGTTGTGAAGAGGAACAATGCCGTTACCTTGCCAGACATCGCGACCATGATGCCAGATGGCATAGTGATATCGCCTGGTCCAAAGAGACCGGAGGACGCAGGCGTATCCATGGAAATAATAAGGATATATTACACCAGAATACCCGTGCTTGGTGTATGCCTGGGACACCAGTGTATCGCAAGCGCTTTCGGGGGCATGGTGGTCCATGCCAGGACGATTATGCACGGGAAGTTATCCACCATAACACATTGCGGATCAGGCCTGTTTGAAGGCATTCCCCAGGGTTTCAAGGCCGTACGCTATCATTCCCTTGCAGTGGATCCCATCTCTCTACCCGATGTCTTTAAGATAACCGCCTTAGCAGAAGACGGAGAGATCATGGGCTTGGCGCACAAGTCCTGTCCTTTATTCGGTCTCCAGTTTCATCCCGAGTCAATTGCAACCGAGCACGGAAAGGCAATCATGGCCAGGTTTATACAGATAACAAGGGGGTATTATCATGAAGGAGATAATAGAGAAACTTATCTCAGGTAGTGATTTAACAGAAAAAGAGATGCTCTTTGCCTTTGATGCCATAATGAAAGGTAGGGCAAATGATGTTGAGATAGGGTCTTTCCTGGTGGCGTTGAGGGCAAAGGGAGAAAAGCCGGAAGAGATTGCATCGGCCGCGAGTGCCATGAGGTCTATGGCCACCAGGATAGAACTCGACTTTGACGTGGTTGATACCTGCGGCACGGGAGGTGACAAGGCATACACGTTCAACATATCCACAGCCGTGGCATTTGTCCTTGCAGGTGCTGGTCTTAAGGTGGCAAAGCACGGCAACCGATCCATAAGTTCATCCTCAGGTAGTGCCGATTGCCTGGAGGCATTGGGCGTACCCATTGACTTGGAGCCCGAGGATGCTGCCCGCGCGATAAGGAACAATGGATTTGCCTTTCTCATGGCCCCCAGGTATCACCCGGGGATGAAACATGCCATGTCGGCCAGGAAGAAGCTGGGCATAAGGACATTGTTCAACATACTAGGGCCATTGTGTAACCCAGCAGGTGCAAGCTACCAGGTGTTGGGAGTGTATTCTAAGCGACTCGTTGAACCCATAGCAAAGGCCCTTTCCATAATGGGTGTAAAAGGTGCCATGGTTGTACATGGTGGCCTTGACGAGGTGTCGATAGCAGGTCCTACTTACTTTGCACGCGTTTTGCCTTCTGGCATTATTGATACTGGCTACATAGTCCCAGGGGAGGTCGGGATAGATGGCGGGACAATGGATGACTTAAGGGTAAATTCAGCCCAGGAGTCTGCAGACATCATAGAAAGGGCCTTTGCTGGGTCCCTTAAGGGTCCGTGCCTTGATAGCATAATCTTAAATGCAGCGGCGGGTTTCATGGCTGTTGATAGTACCATGGACATAATGGACGGCATGGATGTCGCTTCAAAGGTAATAGGGAGGGGGGAAGCTATGAGGGCACTGGAGCTTGCGAGGTCAGCCTGATGGATTTCTTGGCTTACATGTACGGGCTTTCAAAGAAAAGGGTAAACAGCATTGTGGTTCACAATTCAGGCATGAGAAGCAGGCCTGTAAGGTCTTTTGCAGATGCACTAAGAGGAAAAGGCATGAGAGTCATAGCTGAGATCAAGTATGCATCACCTGTAGATGGTGACCTGGGCCTGGAGGCATCTCCAGTAGAGCTTGCAAGGGATTATGAGAGGCTTGGGGCATCGGCCATCTCTTGCCTGACAGAGGAGGCATATTTCAAGGGCAAGCCCTCTTTTATATCAGATATAGGCCAGGTAACTAATCTGCCTATATTGATGAAGGACTTTATAGTCGATAGCTCTCAGATACTGCTGGGTTTCAACATGGGTGCAGACGCCTACCTCCTCATAACCGAGATGCTCTCCATGGAGGAACTGAGATTGCTTTATCACTATGGAAGATCACTAGGACTTGATGCCCTTGTAGAGATTCACTCCATGGAGGGCCTTAGAAAGGCGATGAAGCTGAGTGCTCGTATCATAGGTATCAATGCAAGAGACCTTTCAACGCTCAAGGTAGTGACCACCAAGCACGAGGAGATGATAAAGCACGTGCCTCGGGAGGTAATAAAGGTGGCCGAGAGCGGTGTGAACAGTGCGGATAGGCTGCTGGAATTAGAGGATATGGGCTATGATGCTGCGCTCGTGGGAAGGGCCATGTCAGATACGCAAAAGAGGAAGGAGATACTTTCATGTGGGTCAAGATATGCGGGATAACAAGGCAAGAAGATGCCATGGCTGCGGTTGATCTGGGTGCCGATGCAATAGGCTTTGTCTTTACGCGAAGTCCTAGGAGGGTGGATCCATTGGACATAGGTAGATGGGCACGAGACATACACGGGATGGAGAAGGTGGGCGTGTTTACCACAGAGGATCCTGCATACATCGCAGGTATTTGCAATTACTTGGGCCTTGATACCATACAGATACACTCTAAGTTTGGCCCTGGGCACATGATGCTACTGGATAGATTTGACATTATATATGCCGTGCGTGACTACGACCATGCAGAGATTCCAGATAGAAGGTGCCGTTTGCTCGTGGACCCGAGCATGGGCACAGGGAAAACGCTGGCATGGAGACGCATGGGGTTTCCCTTTATACTGTCGGGTGGACTGACCCCGGATAACGTGGCATCGGCAATAGAAATAGCCAGGCCGGCAGGCGTGGATGTGAGCTCGGGTGTGGAGATAAGCCCTGGCATAAAGGATAGGGGTCTCATGGAAAGATTTATACTGGAGGCAAAGAGATGAGAGGATACTTTGGCGAGTTCGGGGGGCAGTATGTTGCAGAGACCTTGCTTCCTGCACTTGAAGAACTTGAGGACGCATTTGACAGGGCAAGCAAGGACGAAAGATTTAAGTATGAATTTGATTCTTTAATGAAAGATTACGTGGGAAGGCCCACGCCCATAACACATGCAAAGAGACTCTCCGAACATTTCGGTCTCGATGTGTGGCTCAAGAGGGAGGACCTCTGTCACACTGGTGCACACAAGATTAATAATGCCATTGGCCAGATACTTCTGGCAAGGTTCATGGGA
>QMLJ01000231.1 GCA_003643935.1 Deltaproteobacteria bacterium
ATGAGCCATGACCCTGTCTCCTTGAACACAGCCTTGAAAGGCTCGAAAAAACCTGTTCTCGCCTGCGACAGGTTTAAAAAGTAAGAGCCTATGACAATGAGCACAATGCCCATAACACCCAGGTATGTTAAGGTCTCACCCAGCACTATCCATCCTGTCAGGATCATAAAGACCGGTGTAAACGCAAGGAAAGGTAGCGTGAGTGACAGGGGCGAGACCTTGATTGCCCTCATATAGCAGTAGAATGCAAGTGTTTCAAGAGGTAGGCCGCATGCAAGGCATATGAAGAACACCCTGTCCAGGTGTGGCCAGGGTATAAAGAAAATGGCACCTACAAGCCAGGGCAAGGTATAGGTGAGCCTGATAATACCCATCTCAAAAGGGTCCAGCACGCTGAAATGTCTCTTTGTTATAGTATCTGCTGTTGCCAGGCTGAACGCAGCAAGGAGTGATAGAGATAACCACATAATCGAATCAGTTCAATCCACGGCAAAATTCATTTGAAATTATCATCGGGTTCTTAAGGGCTCCTCTTGTTATATAATCTTTGGACTTCATCTCCATTATCACTGGTTCCATGCCTTTCATAAAGGCATTGGCTTTTAGTAGGCTACCATCAGTAGTGAAATGCTCACCACTGATTAACCTATAGCTTATACATTGTTTTATAATCTCATCAAAAATCTCCTGAAAATTGCCACCTTGCTTGAATCTTCCATGGCTTTTTTGGAAATGAATTTCTTTTCCCTAACATAGGGGCTTTCTCCTTGATATGAGATTATATAATTATACCATTTTTACTGAAAATATAAGATTTATCTATAAAACAGGTCACTCTTTAGGTAGCCTGTTAAGACACGTCCCCTGAGACCTTCGTAAGGAAGGGGATGAAAACCCATAGGTATTTAAGCACCTTGAATATAAACAAACTTTAATATAAACTACAAGCCGAAAGATGAAAGTAAAAAAAGAGTGCTATAAAGGTTGATATAAAAAAGTGGAGGGGATTGGTTAAGAAAGGAGAGGAGAAAATGCCAACAGTTAAATTTGTACACTGGCAAGATGGTAACTGGTGGTTAGGATATTTAGAAGAATATCCTGATTACATAACCCAAGGAGAAACGTTAGAAGAACTAAAGGAAAATCTAAAAGACCTGTATAAAGACTTAACGAGCGGGGAAATCCCATGCGTTAGAAAAGTGGCCGACCTGCAAGTGGCATGAAAAGAAGGGACTTAATCAGAAAGCTAACGCAGATGGGCTGTATTCTCAGCATATTATTAAAATGTTAAGCGACAGCGGGTTATAGCGCCCTCTCCAGGATACCTGTAAGCTCCTTATCCGTAAGCTCCACTGGGTTTCCCTTCATGCTGCTTGCCCTCTTTGCCCTTTCAACAATCTCTGGTATATCTGAGCGCGATAGCCCAAGGCCAGAGAGGGGCTCTACATCAAGCCTCTTGCATAAATCCCTCACCCATTCCACGCCCTTTTCTGCCTTAGCCTTTCCATCCCCTGTAATCATCTGGGCTATTTCGTCATAGCGCTTTAGAGCCCGTGAGCCTATCTCCCTTGTCTTGAGCGCTTGAACATTTGTTTCCATAACAATGGGTAGAAGCCTTGCACATATAGCACCATGAGGCGCATTGAACATGCCACCCAAGGGCGCTGCAAACCCGTGAACAGCACCCAGCTTTGCATTTGCAAGCGCCATCCCGCTCAATAGGCTTGCTATGGCCATGTCTTCCCTGGCAGCAGCATTGTTACCATCCCTGTAAGCTATCTCAAGTGACCTTGCTGAGCGCATAATACCTTCCCTGCACATGCCATCAGTGATTGGGTTTGCATTCAAGCTCACGTATGCCTCAATGAGCTGGGTAAGTGCATCAAGCCCTGTATTTGCAGTGACATGGGGAGGCATGGAATACGTGAGTTCAGGGTCAACAACAACAATCCTGGGCAGCAGCATGTAAGATCTCATACTCACCTTTACCCCATGCTCTTTTGAGACAAGGACAGCATTCTTTGTCACCTCAGCACCTGTCCCAGCGGTTGTTGGTATGGCAATGTATGGTAAAGGAGGCCTTGTTATGGTCTGGGCTTTCCCCACGACCTCCAGGAAATCAAATATATCCCCATGGTTGGTCACAAGGGCGGCAATGGCCTTTCCTGCATCAATGACACTCCCTCCACCCATGCCAATGACAACATCGCAGCGTCTGAGCCTGGCAAGCCTTGAGCCTTCAGCCACTATACCTGTGTCAGGCTCTCCCCTTACCTGGAAGGTTGTCACCCGCATGCCCTTGTCTTCTAATACCTGTATCAGCCCTGCTGCGCGCTCAACATGGCTACCAGTGATTACAAGTGCATGCTTTCCCATCTGTACTGCAAGTAGACCTACTTCTCCCACCTTGCCCTGGCCAAAGATAATTCTCCCTGCAGTTGCAAACTCAAAATGCATTGTCTATCCCCATGCCTTATCCTCTGGAAAGATGTTCTGGTACTTGATGCTATACCTGGGCTCGGCCATCATGTCTTCAACAACAGCACGCCATTTCTTGTAATGTGCGCTCTCCTTGTGCCTCCTGGGTGCATCATCATCCCTGTAGACCTCCTGTAGTACAAACCTATTAGGGTCATCTGAGCGTTGCAGGATATCAAAGCGTGCAACACCGCTTTCCTTGAGGCTTTGCTTTGCATTCTCCGTGATAGCCTTCTTGAATGCCTCAACATATTCTGGCTTTACATGTACATGCACGTGCACAATAAGCATAGCACCTCCTCGTAAATCTTAATTTACACATCTTATTAAAATTTTATCACTCTCATTAGGGTTTGTATACCTCGCGTGCTATGCAAATCTATCATGTATCGCCTTCATAACAAAAAAGCCCGGCAGATTCTCATCTGCCGGGCCCTTAAACTCATCCAGTATCTTCTCCTGCTACCTGGTACCTAAGATCCCTTTCTTTACCTCTTTGGGCCTTTTGCCTTAAGCCTTAAAGCCTTGGGCTATCCTTACCATCACTTCTCTATCGTGATATTCACCCCAGTCGGCGGAGCCGGTGGCGTTGTATCGGGTACAGGGCCCACAGTATAAGTAATAACCAGCTTGGGCCTCTTTGTGCTGTCACTGTACTCAGAAGATGCGAAATACCTGTAGCTGTCCTGGCTGGCCTGGTTATCCGAGTTTATGAGAACTCCATAGTTGGTAGCCGGGTTAGATATCCAGTCCTCGACCATGTTCGTTATATCCCACACCTTGTAACCCACATCTGTGCCTATATCTTGGCTATCCTCTGCAGCGCTTATATCAGCCTGTGCAAGGGGGATGTTGTTGTAACACTGTGTATTTTGCGTCCAAGAATGGGTACCATCATACGTATTGCCG
>QMLJ01000232.1 GCA_003643935.1 Deltaproteobacteria bacterium
CCCCAAATTCCTAACGCGCGATCCCTCAGTTCTTAACCTCTCTACTATGGGACTGAAGACACCTGTATCCCTTTCAAGGAAAGTGACTACAAGTTCACTGCCGCAAATAATGCTTACCTGTTCCGACTTCAATCTGCCGCTTTCCTCGTCTACATAAGGAACCCTCAGCACCATGAATACATAGTCAGCAAAGTCCTCCAATTTGGGACGCTGCTCAGAATTTACAATATCCTCCATAACCAGTGGATGTAACCCTAGGTGTTTCCCAAGAGCTTCAACCATACCAACATTATGTATACCCGATACGTTTATCCAGCTCACTCCAGGGGGATGTTTCAAGGAAATACATTCCTCGACGCTACCTACTTCTGTTTCCCTGTACTGACGCTGGCTGTATGATATTACCCTTATCTTTGCCCTGCCTACCTTTCTTTCCCCAACGTGCACGAGGGAACCAGGGGGAAGCCCTGCCTTCTTGGATCTACTCACAGATTTCATACCACGTACCTTCTTGTATTTTATCAAGGCCCTTATTCAGTAATCCAGGCCGGAGAAAACCACTATTATCTGACTACGCTGCTGTCACTAATGGCATCCAGGAAATTTTCCATGATCTTTTCAAGCTTCGAAAGATACTCACTCATTGAAAGCATCTTGGACTCGGGCTGCACGTACTTGCTAAAACTAAGATCATCCCCGCAGTTGGCTACAAGTGTCTTTATGCTCTCAAGGCTCGTCTCCAAGTGGAATTGCAGGGCAAACACTCTGCCTTTGTACTCAAAAGCCTGGTTCCTGCAGGCTTCAGGCTCTGCAACCCTGGTACATCCCTTAGGGATATCAAATGTATCACCATGCCAGTGAAATGCCATGAATCTCTCGGGCAACCTGGTGAATACACCCTTGCCTACATCAATGCTTTTTTCTATAAATTCTTTCTCATGCTTCAGCCACGGATACCTGTTCTCTTCGTACACGTTCATTGGACCACCCATTACGAACAGCCAGTCAAGCATTTCCAGCTGAGGAAACCTTTCATTATTGTAAAGCAATGTCCTGGATATGGCATGACCCTTATCTCTCACCCATACACGCAGATTCGCAGGGCCTTCAAACGGGACATGCTCAAGAAAGTGTATTCTCATCGTTCATCCCAAGCTGGTTAATTCAGTCGACATCCACGCCTTCCTTGCAGGTCCTACACCTCTTTGCCCCCCGAACAAGGGATAGCCGTAATTCGGGCAGTGATGGCGTTTCCCCTCCTCTTCCATCCACTTCTCGGTTCCAAGATCCCTCCATGCAGGTATGGAGCGTAGTATGATCTTCTTACCGACCGGCATATCGTCAGCGAGGCATCCCTCGCATCTGATATCCTCAACATCCACCCCGTACACGCCTGCAAGTCTCTCCTTGAACTTCATGTTATTGTCCCTGTGGGCTATGTATATACCACAGACACCGCAGTATAAACCACAGGGGGCGGCGAAGCTTTTTTTATCCTTATCCTCCACAGACACCTCCTTGGTTCAGGATTTAACTAAAACGTCTACCATCTATTCCCTGTTATCAAAGACCCTTTTTGTCTTTCTCCCTGTCCTGGGCAGGCTGTAGTGGTCGACAATCTCTACCTTACCCCTTACAAGGAGGCCTTCCCTTATGTCTCTCTCTATCCTTGAAGCAATATCTTCATCCTGTTCTGGCCCAAGGTGTTCTGACCTTTCCACCTTTATGGTCATGTAATCTTTGCCATCTTCTCTTCTTTCAAGGTGTATCTGGTACTCGCTCCCAACATCTTGATGACGGGATAAGATCTCGTCTACATGGCTAGGATAAACATTTACACCCCTGAAGGTGAACATGTCATCAGATCTGCCCACAATCCTATCATGCCTAGGCAGGGGAGAACCGCACGGACATTCCCCAGGGATAAGTCTGGTCAAGTCCCTCGACCTATACCTTATAAGTGGTGCACCCTCTTTTCTCAACGTGGTGCACACCATCTCACCCACCTCTCCTTCGTGAACAGGTTCCAATGTCTCGGGGTCGATAATCTCAAGTATATAGTAATCAGCCCAGTAGTGTATACCCGTGTGATATTCACAATCCAGGCCTGTTCCTGGTCCGTACAACTCGGTAAGACCAGGTATATCAAATATGTGTTCAAGACCAAGCGAGGCCTTTATCTTTGTCCTCATAGCATCGCTGGATCGCTCTGCACCCATGATCACCTTCTTGACACTCAATTCGTCCTTGATGCCCCTTCTCTCCACCTCTTCCGCAAGGAGCAAGGCCATGGAGGCAGTGGAACATATCACCGTGGGCCTGAAATCCTTTATAAATTGCATGTGCATATCAATGTTTCCAGGACCTACAGGTATTGCCAGGGCACCAAATCTCTCGCATCCAAGCTGAAACCCTACTCCTGCAGTCCACACACCATAGCCCACGCATATCTGCACCCTATCATCCTGTGTGAGTCCGGCCATCTCGTAACACCTTGCAAACATGTCTGCCCAGTCGTCTATATCCTTGCGAGTATAGACCATGACCTTCCTCTTACCCGTTGTACCCGAAGATGCGTGTATTCTCACTATGTCCTTAAATGGAACAGACCTCAGGGGCCAAGGATAACCCTGCCTGAGATCATCCGCTGTTACAAATGGTAAGCGTTTGATATCATCTAGGCTTTTTATGTCGTCAGGGCGAACACCTGCATCATCCAGCCTCTTTCTGTAAAATTCAGACCCGTTGTATGCATGATGTACTGTCCATTTTAGACCTTCCAGTTGTATCTCATCCAACTCCTGTTTGTTCCTGAAACTGGGCATAAAAGACATATCTCAATCCTTCCTTTCTCTATCGATATCTTGCTAGCTGAGATCTAATGCAAACCCTAATTACTCATAAAAGGTCATGCAAAGCTGAAGCCCAAGTTAAGCGCCCTTATGTTATCCTCCCTGTACCTCGGTGGAGAGAGATCCCTTACTACCGAGATGGCCTCCTTGAGCCCAAGCCCTGAGCATGAGACTTTTAAGAAAAGGCCCAGCATAATCATGTTTAACGCCCCGGAAAGATTCTCCCTCAAGGCAATACCTGCTGCGTCTATCGTGTAGTCAAAGCCGCCTAGCTCCGGTGTATTTACAATAGAGATACCCTTGGGGGATAGTATGTGCATGTGGTTTCTTGCTTCCATAGGGTCCAGGCCAACAAGTACGTCTGCAGACCCCGATGGGATCAAAGGACTACTGTAATCTCCCATCTTCACACTCGCTCTTACGCTCCCACCCCTCATTGCCATGCCATGGGTCTCAGATGTAATAACCTTACCGTAGACCATTGATGCCATCTCGGAAAGGACGCTGGCCATAAGAACCACACCTTGGCC
>QMLJ01000233.1 GCA_003643935.1 Deltaproteobacteria bacterium
ATTATCACGTTTGCCCCCATGCCGTTTGCCCTCATGGCAAGTCCCTTGCCACACCAGCCATAGCCCGACACCACGAATGTAGAACCTGCAATAAGTCTGTTGGTCGCCCGTATTATACCATCTATGGTTGACTGGCCTGTCCCGTAGCGGTTGTCAAAGAAGTGCTTGGTCTTTGCGTCGTTTACCGCGATGATAGGGTATGCAAGGACATTATCAGATGCCATTGCCTTTAACCTGATTACACCCGTGGTTGTTTCCTCTGTGCCGCCTAGGACCTTTGAGAGAAGGTCCGTTTTCTTGCTATGCAGGGTGGACACGAGATCCGCGCCGTCGTCCATTGTAATGTCAGGTTTGCCATCTAAGACAGAGTCTATGTGGCTGTAGTAGGTGTCATTGTCTTCACCTTTTATGGCAAAGACAGGTATATTGTGATCCCTTACAAGGTATGCTGCCACATCGTCCTGTGTTGACAAAGGATTTGATGCGCATAGCCTGACATGTGCTCCGCCCTGTTTCAACGTGATAGCAAGCATGGCAGTCTCTGTTGTAACGTGAAGGCAGGCACCAAGGGATATACCTTCCAGGGGTTTCTCCCTTGAAAACCTGTCCATGATGCTTTTCAGTACAGGCATGCTCTTGCCTGCCCACTCCACCCTGTTTTTGCCCTGTTCTGCCAGGTTTATGTCCTTTACGTGATAGTTCATCTAGACACCTGCCTTTTCTTTTATTTTTTCAACCATATCTGTTTTCTCCCATGTGAATTCTGGTTCAGTCCTTCCAAAGTGACCGTAAGCAGCGGTCTTTTTGTAGATCGGCCTCAGGAGGTCAAGCCTTTCTATAATCTGCTTTGGCTTGAGTGGGAACACATCTCTTATTATCTGGGATATCTTTTCATCAGGGATTAGGCCCGTACCTTCGGTTTCCACCATGATGGATACTGGGTCGGCCACGCCTATTACGTAGGCGAGCTGCACTGTACACCTTTTTGCTATTCCAGATGCCACTATATTTTTTGCTATGTAACGTGCCATATAGGCCGCGCTCCTGTCCACCTTGGATGGATCCTTGCCTGAGAATGCACCGCCACCGTGGCTTGCAAAGCCACCATACGTGTCCACTATAATCTTTCGTCCAGTAAGGCCGCAGTCTGCATGTGGACCTCCAAGGACAAACCTTCCGGTTGCGTTTATATAGTACTTTGTGTCCTGGCTAAGAAGCTCACCAGGCACGACCTTTTTTATGACCTCCTCGGTTATTCCTTCTTGCACTGTCTTAAGATCAACATCCTCAGTGTGCTGGGCTGCAATCACTATGGTATTAATCCTTATTGGTACAAAGTTCTCGTACTCAAATGTGACCTGCGTTTTACCATCGGGCCTCAGAAATGGTAATACACCGTTCTTCCTGACCTCTGCCAGCCGCTTTGACAGGGACTGAGCATAGTATATAGGTGCTGGCATGAGGATATCTGTATCATCGCAAGCATAGCCAAACATCATTCCTTGGTCACCTGCACCTTGTTCCTTAAACAGCCCTTGGCCTTCGTTGACCCCTTGAGCTATATCAGGTGATTGCCTGTCAAGCGTGATCATCACACCACAGGTATCCCAGCTGAAGCCCATGCTTCCATCCGTATAACCTATTTCCTTTATTGTTTCCCTCACCACCTGTTGCACATCCGGGATGTGGGATGTGGATATCTCACCGGATACTATGGCGAGCCCGGTAGTTACCAATGTTTCGCAAGCAACGTGGGCGGTTTTGTCATTACTGATAATCTCGTCGAGTATAGCATCTGAGATCTGGTCTGCTATCTTGTCAGGATGACCCTCTGTGACAGATTCTGAAGAGAAAAGAAAGCTTTTGCTGCTCATTATATAATTCCTCCTGGTTTTGATTTTTCTTTATCGGATGTTGCAACTCCGCCGGATATGATAAGCCTGAAGGCGTCTTGAACGGATATGTCTAGTGGTATCACGTCTTTTTCAGGTACAATCAGGAAAAAACCCGAGGTGGGATTTGGGGTGGTGGGCAGGAACAGGTGAATCATAGGTTCACTCCCCGGTACAATAGGGCTTACGTGTTTTCCCTTTGTAACAAAAGCAAGGCAGTATATACCCTTCCTTGGATATTCTATCATTACTGCCTTCCTGAAAGCCACGCTTTTCCTGAGCATAAGGCCTTCCATTATCTGACGGGCAGCGGAATAGATAGCCCCTACCAAGGGTATTTTGCTGATGGTCTTATTAAGCCAGTCAAGGAACCTATTACCAAAGGCGTACTGGGCGATTGCACCTATAAATATAACGAGGAAAATAGTTATTATAAGGCCAAAGATATTTAGGAATAGGCCGTGGTCACGGCCTATTCCTATGCCTGATGCAATCCAGCGTATAACGACGAGGACCGTGAAGAAGGCAATGAAAAAAGGAACCGTGATGAACGTACCAGTTATCAGGTAAGATTTCAGTTTTTGCTGCAGGTTTGTCTTGGACATGCTATTTCCTCTGTAGCCCAAGAAAATCGGCTATTATAGAGGCATTTGCCTCCATGCGTATGGGCGAGTTTTTAAAGGAATCTTTAGGACTTATTTCGTAACCCGGGTCAAACCTGTTCTCAAAGTACATCTGTTGGAAACTGGCAAACTTGAGCTGATGTGATGTTGAGTCGACCACGAAACGGCCTGAAGGCTCTATTATCTTTTGTTCTATCGCCTTCTTGAGCCCTGCTATTGATTCACCACCCTGAGTGCACACCACGTGCCCATGTCTGTTTGCCATGAGCATGCCCTCCATAATCTCGTCCTCGCTGAGGGCTATTGCATAAAACCTGTCGCTGAAGTATTCCTGGACAAGTTTTGCCACCTTTGGAAAAGAGACAGGATCGCCTATCATTGCGGCCTGTGCTACCGAAGGTTTAACCTTGATCGGCTGGTAATTACCTGTCAGTCTCCACTTGACGATAGGGTCTGCGTGGTAACTTTGGACAGCCAGCATCGTAGGGAGTTCATTGATGATTCCTAGTTCATAAAGATCCACAAAACCCTCCATGATGGCAGTTATGTTGCCGGCGTTACCAACAGGTACCACTAGGGCGAGGTTGTCGATGTTCCAGCCCATCTGCTGCGCCACCTCATAGGCGTAGGTCTTCTGACCCTGTATGCGGACTGGATTTTTAGAGTTCAACAGGAACACGTTATAATCATTGGCGAGTTCCTCTACTATTTGCATGCAGTCATCAAATACACCTGGAAGCTCTATAACGATTGCCCCCGAACCCAGGGGTTGTGAAAGCTGTTGAGGCGTGACTTTGCCCTCGGGAAGCAACACAACTGACTTGACCTTGGTTTTTGGGAGGTAACTCATG
>QMLJ01000234.1 GCA_003643935.1 Deltaproteobacteria bacterium
CTACTTTTTGGCTAGCCAAGGACACTGCCACTTGCACAAAGATACCCAAGAGAGCTAAATCGCTATAAATCTACTACATTGACCAGTGGAATATAAAGTTGTAATTTCCAGCCCATGTTTCAGCCAGATTTTCTAAATGCCGAGAAGGCATATATTAGATATTAGAAGATAAGAGGTGAAGCCATGAAGAACAACCGCTTTGTTATAGACAACATAAACCCCCAGGAATCATGGAGAATATTCAGGATAATGGCAGAATTCGTAGATGGTATAGAGGCCCTCTCAAAGCTGCCGCCCGCTGTAACCATATTTGGATCAGCCAGATCTAAGGAAGGAGAAAAATACTACGAGATGGCAGTAAAGCTCGGAGAAAGGCTTGTAACCCAGGGCTATGCGGTTATCACAGGGGGAGGTCCTGGAATCATGGAAGCAGCAAACAAGGGAGCGCTTAAGGCGGGAGGCCCTTCCGTAGGATTGAACATAGAGCTTCCCTTTGAGCAGAAGCTCAATCCTTACACTGACGTACACTTAAACTTCAGGTATTTCTTTGTAAGAAAGGTAATGTTCATAAAATACGCCATTGGCTACATCATCTTCCCTGGTGGTTTTGGCACGATGGATGAACTCTTCGAGGCACTAACGCTCATCCAGACAGAGAAGGTAAAGCCTTTCCCTGTGGTCATGCTGGGAAGCGATTACTGGAGGGGTCTACTGGACTGGATAGATAACAAGATGCTGAAGGAAAACAAGATTTCCCCAGGTGACAGGGCTATAATAAAGGTAACGGATTCTATAGACGAAGTTGTGAACATACTGAAAAGTGTACACCTATAACACGTGAACCTTGGTTACAAGCACACCAGGGTAGATACTAACCAGAAAGAATGCTTTTTAAATTACCTGTTTCCCCTAGGTTGGCTGAATAGACGCTGATTTCTTGAATGCTGCAAAGACAGCTTCCATGACGGCAGACCTGAGGCCCAAGCCCTCAAGCACTGATATGCCCTCTATCGTTGTACCGGCAGGCGAGGTCACCATGTCCTTTAGCTCTCCAGGGTGTTTCCCCGTCCTTAACACCAGTTCTGCTGATCCGGCAAGCGTGGACGCTGCAAGCTTCAGAGCAATATCCCTGGGTAGGCCTGCCCTTACGCCCCCATCTGCCATTGCCTCTATAAACATGAAGCAAAATGCCGGACCAGAGCCTGAAAGCCCTGTCACTGCATCCATAAGACGTTCTTCCACTTCAAGACACAACCCCACGGCATCGAATATGCGCTTGGCAAGGGCAATGTCATCGGCAGAGCATGCCCTGGATGGGGATATTGCAGACGTGCCCTTCAATACAAGGGCAGGAGTATTGGGCATAACCCTTACAACCCTTGCATCCTCGCCCAGCACATCCAGATATTGCTGTAACCTTACACCTGCTGCAATACTCATTAGCAGCTTTGCCTTAAGCAGCTCCCCGAGTTCAGCAAGAACTTCCATGACATTATTTGGCTTGACTGCGAGTAAAACAGTGTCCACCTTTTTTGCAAGCTCCTCGCCTGAAGATACAATGTTGATCCCTGTATCCCTCTCAAGGCCTTTCATGCGTTCTGTTGATACATCGTAGACAAAGATCTCTTTTGGGTTGCAAAGTCCCTTGGAGACAATACCCCTTATGAGTGCCCCTCCCATATTACCTGCACCTATAAACCCTAGAGTACCTTTCATCCCTTCTCCTAACTGTCCTTGATTTATAAAATGATGTGCCACACAAGGGTATACCAGTCAATCTCAATAATGCCAAGCATGAATGGTTTAAGAAGAAGACTACATCCCCAGCCATGTTCCAACCCTCTCAGCCTGATAAGGATTTGACATACCCATCCACATCCTGCATGCCCTCTTGTAAAGGATCTCTGCCTTTTCCACATCACCTTTTTTGTCAAAAAGGTGCGCCAGGCTTGTAAAAGACCACGCAACATGCGGGGACATCCCCAAGCTACGCGACAGACCAAGTGCATTGTTTATATACACGTAAGCCTTATCCAGTTGTCCCATGTTGGTAGCGATGTCTCCTTTTATTCTCCATGACCATATAAGTTGATCTTTGTTCCCATTCTTCAGGTTCCAAGAGTGCCCCTCTTCAATCAGGCTTAACGCACGGTCCATAGACCCAAGCTTCAAGTATGCAGCTGCAAGTGCGTTAATGGCATAGGGCAATCTGTTTGCAATACCTTTCCTCAAGCCAGATACGGCCTTTTCCAGCAGACCCACGGCCTCTCTATGTCTATCCTCGGATATTAGTATCCATGCCCTGTACAACAGGCCTAATGCATCAGAGCCCTTTATCCTGAAACGTCTTGAGAACTCTATAAACATCTGGAGTTCTTTCCTAGCCACCTTGGTCTGCCCCATGTATATGCTTTCAAAATAGATAACGCTCTGCATCTTTATGTAGGCAAGCCCACCGTTCAGCCTCCCCATCTTCTTATATGCCTCTTCGCATGCCTTGAAGATCTGCCTTGCCCTTGTAGGTTTTCCCGCCAGATAATGTACATAACCCAGCCAGATATCAGCCATCAGGGCTATATCCATATTATCACCCTCTTCGCATATGGAACGTGTCTTCTTGTACCATGCAAGGGATTTGTGTATATCGGCCATCCATACAAGGGCAGCAAGAGTGGTAATATAATTTGCCCCAAGAAAAAACCTATGTTCATCTTTGTTGAATGCAGGCCTTGCCTTTTCAAGGTATTTCAAGGATATCTTGGGCTTGCCAAGATAGGTGTAAGTATAGGCCACTGCTGTAAATGCAACTGCCCTCCATAGACTTTTATCCTTGACCTCGCGGTATACCTCTCTGAATACCTCTATGGCCTTCTTGAACCTGCCTTTCTGGGAGAACAGGTTTACAAGGCGTAGCTGGGTAAACCACTCAGACTCTCTATGTCCTTTTTTCTTGTTATAGGCGGCTAGCCTCGTTAAGGCATAGATCGCCGTATCAGGCTCAATAATCCTTGCACAAGACCACATCCCCTCCCATATCTCAGGTAAAGTTTCCTCATAACCAGATCCTTCCCCTGTCTTCTTTATATCCCTTTCTGCACTTGAATATAGGATTAAAGCCTCGGCCAAGGATCCTGACCTCTGATGCCTTTCAGCTGCCAGCAGACTATATTTGAGTGACATATCCGTATCACCGCACTGGCGGTAATGATAGGCAAGCATGTCAAATAACCCCTGCATCTCTCCTTCACTACCTGCCTCAAGCGCGGCTGCTATCCTGGCGTGTAAAGACACCCTAGCCCTCCTTAGTATGCTTGCGTATATCACTTCTCTTGCAATCTCATGCTTAAAGCCATATAGGCCGCGC
>QMLJ01000235.1 GCA_003643935.1 Deltaproteobacteria bacterium
TGATAGGGCCCTGCCACTACATCCAGCTTATCGGACTGGGGAAGGCCCATCCTTAACACCTTTATACCGCTGAGTGTGAACATGGTATAGGCATACAGGGACCTGAGTATTGCCTCTTCAAGATCCAAGGGTGTGTAGCGTCCTTTTATGAACATCTTTTCAAGGCCCGTGCCCCTCATCACCACCGTGGGATATATCCTTGCCACATCTGGCTTCATGGATGTAACAAGTTCTACAGTCCTTTTAAAGCTCAGCCTGTCCTCGCCTGGAAGCCCCGGCATAATCTGCACTCCAAGTCTCAAGCCTGACCGTTTTACCAGAGCACATGCATCAAGACTATCTGATGCACTGTGTCCCCTTGCGCTCATGGCAAGGACCTTGTCATCCATAGATTGTACACCAAGCTCCAGTTCCACGAAACCTGCTTCAATGAGCAAGTCAAGTATATCAGGCGTTACCATGTCCGGCCTAGTGGATGCCTTGAGACCGTCTACAACACCCTCCTTAACCAAGATTGAACCCACCTTGAGATAGCTGGATAAAAGAGACCTTTCCAGACCTGTAAAGCTACCTCCATAAAAGGCAATCAACTTTTGTCTGTTCTCTGCCCTACGGGAAAAGCCTATGAAATTCCTTACAATGCCTGGCACGTCTTCAGGTGGTATTGGTTCTGAGAACTGACTCTGGTCGCAGAATACGCACCTGTGCGGGCAGCCAAGATTGGATATAAATATGGGTACAACTATGGGTGATACATTACTCATCTTCTTCCAGTGTCTGAAGGGCCTCTCTGGACGCCATCTGCGCAGCCATTTTTTTATTTCTTCCCTCTCCACGACCTATAATCCTGCCTGCCATGACTACTTCCATTACAAACACCTTGTCATGCTCAGGCCCGTACTCACCAGCAAGTACTATATCAGGAAGGACCTTGAACCTTTTCTGGCAGTACTCGAAGAGCGTGCTCTTGTAGTCAGAGAGCTTTACGCTATCCAGATCTCCCACTGCCATGTCAAAGTGCCTCTCTACTATTCGCCTTGCTGTATCAAACGAGCTATCCAGGAACAGCGCTCCAATAAGTGCCTCATAGGTACTTGAAAGCAATGACTCCTTGCTTCTGCCGTTGTCTAGTTCCTCGCCCTTACCCAGTCTCATGAATTCGCCCAAGCCGATCTTCCTTGCAATCCTTGCAAGCATGTCCCCGCTGACCAGTCCAGCCCTCTGCTTTGTAAGGTCACCCTCACTTGATTCCGGCATAAGTTTAAAAAGCCTTATCGTAAGTACGGTGTTAACCACTGCATCACCAAGGAATTCCAGACGCTCGTTATCCCTAATATCTTGTTCCCTGTGCTCGTTTGCGTAGCTGGTGTGGGTCAGGGCTTCAAACAGGAGCTCTTTGTCCTTGAACGCATAGCCGATATTCTTCTCCAGCCTTTCAAGATCCATTTAACAGGCCCTCCAGGTCAAGACCTTTAAGACTATCCAGGTCACCCCTCCACCCGAGACGATAATGTATGGGGGTTATGGATATCATCCCCTTCTTCAGGCATACAGCATCCGTATCCTCGCCATCATCTACTATCTTTGTTCTCCCTGCCTGCCAATAATAGGTGTTACCCCTGGGATCCTCCCTTTTCACAAACTTGTCAGTAAATCTTGATTCGCCCTGTCTGGTAATCCTTACCCCTTTTATGCGTTCCAGGGTTGTGGATGGACAGTTGACATTAAGAGCAAAAGGAAGCCTTATTCCCTTTAAAGCCAAGAGGTACGCAAGCCTGGCAGCAAAGGTGCTGGCCGCTGAGTAGTCAGGATCCATGTATTCGTCCACGGAGACCGCAATACCCGTAAAGCCAAGGATTAACGCCTCTGTTGCAGCAGATACTGTCCCTGAATACAGTGCATTTATCCCGATGTTCTCGCCCCTGTTTATACCAGAGACAACCACGTCTGGCTTGTCATCCATTATACAGGATATACCGAGCTTTACGCAGTCGGCAGGTGAGCCTGCTATGCCATAGCCAAAAAACCCACCTGCCCTTTGCACCGGCTTCACCTTTATGGGATCTGCTATGGTGATGGTATGACCCACTGCTGATTGCTCTGTAATAGGAGCAATCACCGTTACATGGCCGTATTTCTCAAGTTCATTCTTCATTGCAAGAAGGCCATGTGCATATATACCGTCATCGTTCGTTAATAGGAATCTCATTCCATGTCCTATTAACCCGTAAAAGCTTTATATGCAAGAACCTTGTCAGGTCCTGGAATACCGTTTCCCCGGTTTATCAGGCACCGAGGAATATTCTTTGCTTTTGTAAGTATCATCCATTATGTATATAATCTCATGCATAATAGACCTCAGGCTTATCATCATTTTGCTTATGCATGTTTTTGAATTGACATGCACAAGTCTAAAACGTATAATTTTACTAAAGTTTCATAGACCACCTACCGAAGCACACCAATGAATAATATAAATAACATTAAGGAGGTTTCCATGTTAAAAAGAGCGCTTTACATTACGATCATCTTAATAGCCATTGGTATTCCCTCATATGCCTACCACATAGAGGTATTGCAGGTCTCTGACATAGAACCCTTTGATGAAACATACCATGGATTCATCGACGAGCTCGCTAAGAACGGTATTGTTCAAGGCAAGAACCTGATCATTAACAGACACATAATAGATGCAGACGCAGACGCCAGTACATGGCAGAAGATAAAGATACTCTTCAGAATCAGGGGTACGGCTTCCGACATCGTGAAATCCAGGCCTGACCTGGTAGTCACAATAAGTACACCTGCCACAAAGTACTCCAAGGGCAAGTTTATAGACGCCGGCATACCAGTGGTCTTCACCGACGTAGCCATACCAGAGAAGGTGGGCTGCAGATCAAAGACAGTCTCTGGACCAGGCTTCACCGGTACCACCCTTTACATAGACCCGCTGAAGATATTCAGGATAGTGAAACAGGTCCTACCTAATATCAAGACAGTAGGCATGATACACTCGGATGATGACAATGCAATAGCCTATGCAGAGGAAACAAAGAGGAAACTCCCGCAGATAGGTATAAAGGTTCTAACAAGACAGGTAAAGAAATCAGACAGTATAAAGCCTGCTGCGCAAGAATTGATATCAAAGGGAATAGATGCATTCGTAATACCCATAGACTCTTACTACGGGCTACGTAACAACGAGCCTTCCAGGGACCTTTTTGCCATGAGAAGGAAGGGTATACCCGTTATTGCAAGCGTTGCCCCGAAGGGCATCAAGGGGGCACTACTGTACATTGGTCCTGACTTTGATGTAATGGGCAGGCTAACAGCCCACCAGGTGATAAAGATACTAAAA
>QMLJ01000236.1 GCA_003643935.1 Deltaproteobacteria bacterium
CGAGATTCCGCCTGCGGTGTCGGCAAGGGCGTCATGTTAGCAGGCTGGCGACGCTGCCATTCGGCCGGCAGCGGGGCGAGAGCGGCGAAAGCCCATGTGCCGGATAGTCTGCCGGAAAGTGTGTCGCTGCACGGTTCGGCCGGCGAATGTAAACCAGCGAATACCACGTAGACGCTCCAGTGGACCACCTTCGGACCCGGGTTCGACTCCCGGCGCCTCCACCATTTGAAAAAAGACACCCCGTCTCTCCGGGGTCATTCTCCGGGACGACGGGTTTTCTATTTCCCCTTGTTTTCAAAGGGTTTGCAGTCTTTTCACATCGGCGGTGGCATCCAAAGGTTCGCATTTGTAGTGGAAAGGTCCTCTATCGCAATCTTTATTCTCTCGATCCTGATTCGGATCTTCCAGTGTTTCCTGAGAATCGGTGTTTTGAGGCAGTTAATGATAACTACCGAAAAAACCTTGACTTGCACTGGTTTTCAATTAACATAAATACTATAAATTAGTAGTTATAGAGATTGTGTATAACCAGAAGTTTGAATATGATCAAGGTTGAGAAAAAGCTGAGTATGGTTCCCATATACCTTAAGAAGGCACTAAGAAATGATTCTGGCACTAAGGAAAGGCCGAGAAATCTTTTCTCTGAACTTCCGAAAAGATGAAAAGTTTTTGGGTTTAGGTAAAAAGGGGGTGCCTTATGGGGAGAAGGCTTTTCTTGATCGTGGTTTTGTCTTTTATCCTACCTGGTGCTTTGTGCGCGGAAAACCATTTTTATGGGGGCATACAGCTAGGTTATGCAGTTCTTACTGGTGATGCAGGAAGAGAGATGGATGACGCATTCAGCCCGGGTATATTCTTGGGTCATGATCTGGCCAAAAATACATCGATTGAAGCAAGTCTCATGTATTCAAGCCATGATGACGAGGTCCCGGATATAGGAGATTACAGTATGGATGTCATTTCTCTTCTTTTCGGGCCGCGATTCACTTACCCGTTGGATACCCTTGCCATGTATTTCGGGACAGGGCCAGGTGTATACCGTGTTCACTATAAATACAAGCCCGAGTTTATACCTGGTATACCCAGGGATGAGACCGATGTGGAATTTGGCGTATATCTTGATCTGGGGTTTGTTTTCAGGTTAAAGGAAGGTAGGCGCTTGGGTTTTGATATGAGATACCACCATGTAATTGAGAATGAACTCCTTGATGGCGACATGATGACCATAGGTGTAAGGGTGGTGTTTGATAAAATCTGGCCATAACCAGCAGATCCATCACCTGATCATTCAGTTATATGTCGCTAAAGAGAGCGCTTCGGTGCACACATAGCTTTGCAACCCACTTACAGATGAACGGATTTGTGTTGGTGCTAGGGGAGACCGAATTTTTGGAAGGTGGCGTTCCTGAGAGAATAAAGCGATAGATGCCTATAAACACTTACCTGCAAAAGGGCCCTCATAGGTTGTAAAAAAACCTATCTGATGTTATACATGCGTGATACAGCACTTTACTTGGGACTTGAGCTAAAAATCTGGCAGGGCTACTACACATCAGTGTGTGGTAGTGCTTGTCCTTAAGTATACAAGTGTCTGTAGATTTTTAATATGAGTGTAACTGGTTGTACAGAATCAATCAAAGCAAGGAGGTAATATGTCTCAGATTCTTGTTATAGGTGCCGGGTTCATGGGCACAGGTATAGCACAGGTATGCGCACAGGCGGGTTATTATGTTAACCTCATGGATACAAATGCAAGCGCACTTGAGAAGTCCATAGAGGCTATGCACGACTCTCTGAAAAAGCTACAACAGAAGGGATTTATAGAAGAACACCCAAGAACTGTACTGGAGAGGATTAGCCTGGTTGAGGATCTTTCCTCTGCGTCATTGGTGGACTGGGTGATCGAGGCAGTGCCAGAGGTAGAAGACCTGAAGAAAGAGATCTTCCATGAGTTGGACAAAAGTGCCGCTGACAACACCATACTTGCAACAAACACATCCACTATCCCCATAACACGCATAGCAGAGGTTACCAAGAAACAGGAAAGGGTCATAGGGCTGCACTTTTTTGGTCCTGTTCCTCTCATGGGTATTGTGGAAGTGGTGAAAGGCAAGAATACATCAGATGATGTGTTCTCTAGGAGCGTATCCTTCGTAGAGTCACTTAAGAAACGCCCAATAAGGGTTATGAAGGATATACCTGGCTTTGTTATGAATAGAATTTTTGCGGCTGCTTTCAAGGAGGCCTTGGAACTCGTAGATAAGGGTATAAGCACACCAGAAGATATTGATGCTGGCATGAAACTTGGCTATGGATGGAGGGCAGGACCATTCGAGATTGCAGACAACGCAGGGCTGGATACGTATCTTCTCGTGGGCATGACCATGAAGACACTCGGGGAGGAACACCTGGTTCCTGATTCAGACCTTATCGAACGCATGGTAAATAAAGGTCGCCTAGGTAGAAAGGTGTTAAAAGGTTTCTACACGTATGGCCCTGAAGGTAGACGCCTCCCGTGGGACAGGGGAAGAGACTTGCCCTGAGTGAAGCCTTGAGTCTTGTAACATGATCTTGTAGCATGTATAATGTTGCTAGGATAGGCCAGATATGAGCAATGCAAAGGAATTCATGCTGGACGCAGGCGAGAGCTTTTTGCTCGTAATTGATGTGCAGACCAAGTTGTATGCCACCATGGATAGTGAATGCAGGAGGTTGCTTCCACTTAAAGCGGGTATCCTTATCAGGGTGGCAAAGGCCTTTGGCATGCCTATTATTGTTTCTGAACAATACCCATCAGGGCTAGGTGAGACCATAGAGGAACTATCTTCTCATCTTGAGGGTATAATCAGGTATGAAAAACTCTACTTCAGCTGTTTCAGGGATACAATACTAAAAAAAGCAATAGAGGATACGTCCAGGAATACTGCTATAGTTTGCGGGATAGAGGCACATGTCTGCGTGCTTGAGACATGCCTTGACCTTCTTGAAGGAGGCTATAGGGTCTTTGTGGCAAGCGATGCAACTTGTTCGAGGCACAAGCATGACAAGTATGTATGCCTTGACACCCTGAGGCATGCAGGGGCCATTGTATATCCAACAGAGGCGATTGCATTCATGCTCCTTGAAAAGGGGGATACACCTGTTTTCAAAGATATTGCGCCCCTTTTTAAGCAAGAGGCATAACTCAGGCGCTCAGTTGGTGAAATCTGGAAATAGCAGCTGATGTAAGGCAAATGATAATATAGAGATGTGCAGGGCCAGGAGAACGGCCCTGCACGCTGGATATATGAGGATAGACAGGGAATCAGGAATGTCTTGTTGACTTTTTCTTTGTGAATCCACCAAGGAAAATCAG
>QMLJ01000237.1 GCA_003643935.1 Deltaproteobacteria bacterium
GAACCTGCAGGCAGATCTGGCAATCATAGACAAAAGACGCGCAAAGGCGAACGAGTCCAGCGTAATGAATATCATAGGAGACGTGAAGGGCAAGGTGTCTCTCGTGGTTGATGACATGGTGGATACAGCCGGAACATTGACCAACGGTGCAGTTGCACTCGTGGACGCAGGTGCCAAGAAGGTGTTTGCCTCATGTACGCATCCTGTCCTATCTGGTCCAGCCATAGAACGTATAAGAAACTCCCCGTTGGAGGAATTGATTGTCACGGATACCATACCGCTTAGGGACGAATGCATTGAGTGTAAAAAGATATCTGTGCTGAGCGTTGCACCTATACTGGCAGAAGCAATAAAGAGAACTCATGAAAACGGTTCTATAAGTTCATTATTTATATGAGATAGGTATGAAAGGCATAAAGGGCAGGGGGCATAAGGCAGCGAGCGCAAAAAGACGCCCCTAAGCATCCATGGTCTGCAGTACGCCTTGAAAAGCCATATGCCTTGAGAAAACAAAGGGCATATAAATATAATTTTAGATATAGGGTAAAAGAAGAAGGTTCAAGGTAAGAAACCAAGAAAAGGTCACTGAAGCCCAAGGGGTTTTTAGTGGCAGGCTACGGACTTATAGCAAGTTTGTGGGTAGAGCTTTAGTAATGCTCAGCAGGTCAGCTTGCCTTAAGCCTTCGACTCTTGTTCTGGTTTAACTAAGTCTAACAGGAGATTCAGGTTATGAGGATTGGGTTTGTATCCAGCTATCCACCCATAGAGTGTGGCATTGCTTCGTATACGCAATATCTTACCGATGCGCTTAGGGCTCTGGGTGTAGATGTATGCATTGTTTCGCATCTTGGAGGAAACGGTAAAAAGGTCTTCAGTGCATTTGACTATGAGGATGGAGACCTGGCCGAGAAGGCCTTTTCAATGATGGCAAGACTCACACCCGACCTCGTGCATGTCCAGCACGAGTTTGGTTTGTATGGCAAACACTATGGTGTATCTATAATACCGCTTATTATAGAATTCAGGCTTACAGGGATTCCTGTTGTTAGCACGCTTCACACGGTATACGATGTGATATCGGATGAGCATCTTATAATACTGAACTCGGTGATCGATAACTCTGATGCCGTTATTGTACATGAGGAATATCAGGTGGAATCGCTCAAGAAGCATCTCAAGAGGACTGACCTTATAAAAAAGGTTCATGTTATACCCCATGGTGCAAGGGATATTGAACCAGTAAAAGATGCAAAGCAGCGCCTGGGAATAAAGAAAGGAACCAAGGTTGTGTTGATGATTGGCTATTTCAGGCCGAGCAAGCGCTTTGAGAGGATAGTCAGACTATGGCCTGAGATCATTAAACGATATGGAGGCAATGATGTACTCCTCATTGTTGCTGGTAAGGTAAGGGGCATAGAGTACAGGGATTACAGGAACATGCTTTTTAATGAGATCAATTCATCAACTGCTAGGGATAGTATAAAGGTCATAAGGGGACAGATATCCCAGGATTCCTTTGACACCATTATCTCGGCCTCGGACATAGTTGTCCTTCCGTACTCTATAAGCTCTCAGAGCGGCATAGTGGCCCATTCTCTTGCCTTTGGTAAGCCAATAGTCACGAGCGATACATTTGCCATGGCATCCCTTGTAAGAGATGTCAAGGCGGGCTTGACAAGCAAAACAGACGAGGATTATATCAGAAACATTGTGAGGCTGCTGGAGGATAATGACTTAAGAAGGTCTTTTGGATCAAATGCCCTTAAATATGTTCAAGAAAAGATTTCATGGATCAAGGTTGCAGAAAGACACGTGGATATATACAAGACCCTTGTCGAACCTTCGGTACTTACAGCAGATACCCTGTGGATGGACTAGCAGGACTAAATAATGTTGATAACAAACAGATACCCACTATTCAGGAGATACAAAGGCAACCCCATAATATCCAGGGAGGATATACCCTATCCGTGTAACACGGTTTTCAATGCAGCGGTCTGCAGGTGTATGGGTAAATATATTTTACTCCTACGGGTCGAGGATCTCTCCGGGAGGAGTCATCTCACTCTTGCCCGTTCTGATGACGGTATAAAGTTTAGGGTAGATGACAAGCCTTGGGTAATGCCCTCTGATGATCCTATGTATGAGCCTTACGAGAGGTACGGGGTAGAGGATCCCAGGATAACCGCCATTGATGGTACATACTACATTACCTACACGGCTTTCGGACCATACGGTGTACGTGTAGGTATTGGTAAGACACACGACTTCACCACCTTTGAAAGATTGTGCCTGGCCACGGATGTGGACAATAAAGACGGGGTCCTGTTCCCGGAAAAGATTGGCGGGAAGTACGTTATGCTCACAAGGCCAGGCGGGTTTGCAGGCAAGAGAGGTGACATATGGATAAGTTTCTCTCCTGACCTTGAATACTGGGGCGGGTCCAGGGTTGTGATGACACCAAGTCCGGGTGGATGGGGCTCGCAAAAGCTGGGTGCATGTACTCCCCCCATAAAGACAGGGGATGGCTGGCTTGTTTTTTACCATGGCGTCAAACCCACGGGGTCGGGCAGGATATACAGGATAGGAGCCATGCTCCTCGATCTTGAGAAGCCATACATGATAAGAGGATATTCAAACCATTTCATATTTGCTCCAGAGACGGATTATGAAAGGATAGGTGACGTGCCCAACGTGGTGTTTCCATGCGGAGCCATACTAGAAGATGATGGTATCATTAGGATGTACTACGGCGTGTCGGATACAGCAATTGCCCTTGCGACAGTGGATATAGAGGATATACTTTCTATTTGCAGGGTCTAGCGAATAAAGTGCCGACTGTCTAGATTACCCTGGATTTTTCTTTAGTCCTTAATACATTGTGAGCCTTTTAAACCTAGCATCTTAAAAATGCTTGACATGTACAATAAATTGACATATCAATCAATATTAATCGTAAATAATCTTTGCCCAATAAGGAGGTTTGTTGTGAGTGAAAGAAAGGTTTATGTGTTGGGTGGCGGGATCTCCAAGATGGCAGCGGAAAGGCCTGATGGGACTATACGCGACTGGGTGGTCGAGGCTGTCATGGAGGCGGTCAAGGATGCAGGTGTTGAGATAGATAACATTGAACATGCCACCACGAGCTATTTCAGCGATCACTTTGACAAGCAGCTCAAGCAGGGTGCTATTTTCCACGACAGCGTGGGAATGTGCCCAAAGCCCAATGTAAGGGTGGAAGGAGGAGGTGCAACAGGTGGCCTTGCCATAAGGAATGCATATGCATATATCAAGGCAGGGCTATGTGATTCCATGATCGTATACGGTGCAGAGAACATGGGGAGACATGTGCC
>QMLJ01000238.1 GCA_003643935.1 Deltaproteobacteria bacterium
CATACAGGAATCGATATATCCAAACCGTGTTGAATAATATCTCGACCGGGGTTATCTCCATAAACAACAAGGATTGCATCTCAATGATAAACCCGTCAGCGCAGAAAATGCTATCTATAAAGACCAAGAAGGTCCTGGGGAGACCATTCATGGAGGTGCTCAAGGAGGAACACATACCCATTGCAGAAGACATCGTTAACAGGTTAAAAGAGGCCAAGGGAGGCTTGGCAGAAAGGCAAATCACGTTAAGCTTAGGAGACAAAAAAATGACGCTAATGACCCATGCATCTCTACTGTATGATCATAACAATGAATACATGGGCATGGTCCTTGTGTTCGATGATCTGACACAGCTACAGAAGATGCAAAGAATGGCTGCTTGGCGCGAAGTGGCAAGGAGAATAGCACACGAGGTAAAGAATCCACTTACACCAATACAGCTGTCTGCGCAACGGTTAAGGAGAAGGTACCTAGACAAACTGGAAGAAGACAGGGATGTATTTGATGAATGCACCAGGATAATAATAGAACAGGTCGACGACATGAAGCACCTTGTCGATGAGTTCTCGGCGTTTGCAAAGATGCCCAGTGCCATGCCAGTGCCAGATGACCTGAACATAATAATAAGGGAGACAGTAGCTCTGTACAAGCAGGCTCACCCTCAAGTAGAGTACCTGGTGGAGATCGATAGCGGCCTTCCACAGCTAGAGCTGGACAGGTCTCAGATTAAACGGGCAATAGTAAACCTGCTGGAAAATGCTACAACCGCGGTCGAAGAAGATGGAAATTCTCTCAAAAAGATAACCGTGAGAACAGCATATAACCCGCAGCTCCGTATAGCGAGCATACAGGTGATAGATACAGGTCCCGGGATACCAAGAAATGCAAAGGATAGGCTTTTTGAACCGTACTTTTCCACCAAGAAAGGAGGTACAGGCCTGGGCCTCGCCATAGTCAGTAGGATTGTTACCGATCATAACGGGTTTATACGCGTAAGGCAGAACCATCCTAGGGGGACGATCTTTACCATAGAGTTGCCAGTAAGGGGTTAGGTATGCAACATAAAATACTAATCGTGGACGATGAACAGAGTATACTTTCCACGTTGAAAGGCTCTCTTGAAGATGAGGGGTTTTCTACTGTCCTTGCCTCAACCGGAGAGAATGCCCTCAAGATAATAGATTCGCAGGAAATAGACCTGGTACTGCTCGATGTGTGGCTACCGGGAAAAGATGGCCTTGAGGTGTTAAAGGAGATAAAGAAGACTGACCCTGGAACCGCGGTGGTAATAATGACCGGACATGGAACCATTGACACGGCCGTCAAGGCACTTAAGCTGGGAGCAATGGATTTCATTGAGAAGCCTCTGGACCTTAACAAGATCATAGTGACTATAAACAATGCACTCAGGATAAAAAACCTTGAGGAAGAAAACGCATTCCTCAGGAAAAAGACAAGTAAAGAAGACGAGATAATAGGCGATTCACCGGCAATAACAAGGCTCAAAAAGGAGATAGAACTGGCAGCGCCATCAGATGCATGGGTGCTGATACTTGGAGAAAACGGCTCAGGGAAAGAGCTAGTTGCAAGGAGATTACACAACCTCAGCAGGAGGGCAGACAGGCCATTTGTTGAGGTCAACTGTGCGGCCATACCAGAAGAACTCATAGAAAGTGAACTCCTGGGCCATGAAAAGGGGTCTTTCACAGGTGCAACAGAGAGAAAGAGGGGAAAGTTCGAGCTCGCTGACAAGGGAACCCTTTTCCTTGACGAGATCGGTGATATGAGCCTTGCCACCCAGGCAAAGGTCTTAAGGGTCCTCCAGGAACAGAGATTTGAAAGGGTAGGCGGATCTAGTACTATACAGGTAGATGTCCGCGTTATAACGGCAACAAACAAAAACCTTGAGAAGGAGATAGAGCAAGGAAGGTTCAGGGAAGACCTATACTACAGGCTAAATGTTATTCCCCTTTATGTTCCACCATTGAGGGAGCGGAAGCAAGACATACCAAGGTTGGTAGACCATTTCCTGAGTACCTTTGCAATGTTAAATGACGGCAAGAAAAAGAAGATTACTGCTGGTGCCATCAAAAAGCTGGTTGAGCACAACTGGCCAGGTAATGTAAGGGAACTCAAAAACATAGTAGAACGCATGGTGATAATGACACAGGGAGACACCATCAAAGAGGAAAACATACCTCTGTTTATGTCGGGCACAGCGACGGAGATGGACGATCTGCTCGAAATTGCTTCTTTAAAGGAAGCCAGGATGGCCTTTGAAAGACGTTTTATAGAAAGGAAACTTGCCCAGTGTGGTTATAACATCTCAAAAACAGCCGACCACATAGGCCTTGAAAGAAGCAATCTGCATAGGAAGATCAAAGGTCTGGGTATCGATGCCCAGTGAGAAGAACGCTATATACAAAGATCCAGGTGGCAAGCTTAACATTGCCCTAGTATACCCGAACACTTATTGGGTAGGCATGTCTAATCTTGGTCTTCATACGGTCTACAGCCACCTGAATGCACATCCAGGCATTGTGTGCGAACGCTTTTTCCTAGATATGCAACTCTCAATAGAGCATTCCCGGCCCTTACAGGATTTCCACATGATAGCGTTTACCATACCCTACGAGCTCGACTGGATAAATGCCGTCAAGATCCTGATAGAGAATAAGATCCCGGTAAAAAGAATGGACAGGAAATCCGGTCCTATCGTTATCGCAGGTGGGCCTTCCATAACACTCAATCCAGAACCAATTGCAGATTCAATGGATGCACTCTTCCTTGGTGACGGCGAAGGATTTGCCGAGAAACTTCACGAGAGCTTCTTCGACTCAGGTGATATGAATGAGTTTCTCGAGAGGCTATCAAGTGCAAGGGGTATATACGTACCATCCTTTACATACCCCAAGGTCTCGGATGATAACGCTATAACATCCTTTGTTGGACCAAGGCCCATTATATCTGTTACAAACCCACTGGATTCACCTGCCCACACAGCGATTATAACATCAGAGACCGTGTTTGGTGATATGTTCATGATCGAGACGGCAAGGGGATGTCCATGGAAATGCAAGTTCTGCTCGGCAAAGGCGGTCTATTCTCCATATAGACCTGCTCCGCTCGATGTAGTGGAGAACCTTTTCGACAAGGTCTTAGGGTCAGGCTTAAAGCTGGGTCTGGTAAGTTCAGCCCTCAACGACCATCCCAAGGCAGATGACATGTATAGCATGATAACGCGCAAGGGCCTGAAGATTGCTCCTCCTTCGTTAAGAATCGGCAGGATAACGGACGGGCTGATTGAGCTCTTGAGGTACTCAAAAGTAAGGGGAGTCACCCTGGCA
>QMLJ01000239.1 GCA_003643935.1 Deltaproteobacteria bacterium
AATGTAATCGGCCGGGATTGTCAATAATAAGAAAGAGTCTGCCAGGGCTTGCAAAGCCAACGAAAAAACTTCATGTCACTAGTCAGCTCTAACCCTTTGGTAATCTGGGCTGTATGCCTAGGAACCTTTATCCTTTATCCTTATTGAGCTCTTCCTCAACCAGTACACGCCTTAGTGTCTTTCCAGCCCCACTCATTGGTAGTTCGTCCCTGAACTCTATAATCTTCGGGACCTTGTACGAAGAGATGCCCTGCCTGGCCCAGGAAATAATATCTTCAGGTGTTACCTTGCCTTTGTAATCCGGGCTTAACACAACAAACGCCTTTATTATCTCGCCCTTTTTCTCGTCCGGCAGTCCGATTGCAGCCACCTTGTCCACGGCAGGATGCCGGCATAGAAACATCTCCACCTCCTCAGGAAATACGCTGAAACCAGATGTCTTAATCATCTCCTTCTTCCTACCCAGAAAATACAGGTATCCCTCGTCATCAAATCTACCTATGTCACCCGTGAACACCCAACCATCAACCAGTGTAGCCCTTGTTTCTTCCTCCTTGTTCCAGTATCCCTTGAACACAGCAGGGTGTTTAAGGGCTATTTCACCTTTCTCGCCAATATCTACTTCTTTTTTCCTGTCATCGAACGATACGATCTTTATATCCACCCCTGGAAGGGGTATTCCTTGGCAACCGAGTTCATACCTAGGCCTGTCCAGAGGCATGAAGGTATCAAATGTATGTGTTTCGGATAGACCGTATGCAGCCTCTACAATCAGGCAACCATCCGTTGCCTCTTTCCATCTATCCGCTATCTCCCTTGTAAGCTGTACGCCGAAGCTCGTTGTAAAGCATAATCGCAGCGAAGACATGTCATATTTTTCCCTTTCTGGGTGCTCCATTATACCTGTGTTCATGGGGACGGTGGCCTGGAAGTAAGAAACCTTGTACCTGTCGATGGCCTGCATGGCGGCTATGGGATCAAACATAACCAAGAGCACCTGGGAGGCCCCGTATGCCACCTGGCCGTCCACGCTGCTCAGCATGCCTGCTATGTGAAAAGTTGGGAGGGCAGACAGGCAGTTTAATATCCCCTCACCCTGGATACCTATGAATTTCATGGAAGCATCAAAGAGATTAATCAGGTTGGCCACCTTGAAGAGCTTTGCAGAGTGCGTAAGGATCGCTCCCTTGGGTAGGCCAGTGGTACCACCCGTGTACTGAAATTGCACTATGTCGTCCAGGCCCACCTTTACGTCTACTGGATCTTTCGGGTATGAGGTTATTATGTCCATGAGTTCGAACGTGCCTGTATAGCTTGCCTTGGGAAGTTTCATGATGGGTACGGTATTTATGGTAGGTTCTTCTGGAAGAAAATCATGGAGACTGGTTATTACAATCTTTTCAATATCCGTTTCCTTCTCAACAGCCTTTACAACAGGATACAAGAGGTCAAGTGCCACAATACCCGTTGCACCTGAATCCTTGAGCTCATAGGCAAGCTCCCATTCCTTGAAGATAGGACTGCACGGCACTATAATACCGCCCATCTTGTTTATGCCGTAATGGGCTATGTGGTACTGTGGACAGCTCGGCATGAAAAGTGCTATCCTATCACCCTTCTTAAATCCCTGGTCCAAAAGGAAATGTGCAAATCTCTCTGAGAAGGTATCAAGCTCAGCGTATGTCACTTCCTTGCCATAAAAGATTATGGCAATCCTGTCAGGGAATTGTCTGGCGTTATCGCGAAGGTACTCGAATACAGGCTTTTGCCCCCTGGGATAAGAGACATCCTTTGGTAAGTAGTCCGGCCAGTGTTCCATCCATATCTTTTCCATAATACCTCCTTAAATTGTGACTTCAAAAAATCCTGCCCTGAATAGCCCTTTTTAAGATGGACATATGCAGATATCATAACATATCTGATTTTATACCACTATCAATAGACCATGTACAAGTAAGGGTTTGAATGCACAGGGCATATTAAAAAATTATTGACATGAATCCAAGTCATGCTTATTCTAAAAAGTAGCTTTGAATATATCTTCATATGGGTTATGTATTTGATACTTAGATGAATTAAGGAGGAAAATCATGAAATCCAGGATAGGCATAGCAGTTGTCTGTATCATTGTAGCCCTAGGACTTTCAAGGCCTGGGTTTGCAGGATCAGTAAGTTCTGATTACCCTGTAGTGTTTGTCCACGGCATGGCTGGCTTCAACAACATTCTGGGCTTTGATTACTGGGGGGATGATTACGGCAATTTTGTGGGTAACCCCTATGTCAACTGGTGGCTTTCCTTTTCTCAAAAATGTTTTGTAGCTTCCCTAACGCCTTTCCAGAGCTCTGAGTACAGGGGCTGGCAGCTCGCGAACGAGATTGAGGATTACATGGCCACCACGGGCTCGGCCTATGTGAACATCATTGCCCATTCACAGGGTGGTCTTGACGCAAGGAAGGCGGCAAGGCTATTAAGAGAACGCAAGGGCTATCCCGTGGTAAAGGTACTGTGTAGCATATCATCTCCACACAGGGGCACACCCCTTGCAAAGTATGCATTGGACATGAATCCCACTCTATCGGATCTCTTAGCCTTCCTTGCCGGGATATACGGGGACATTGTCTATGGCGCGGGAAACGATGTATATGCATCGGTGAAACAGATGGTGTACAATGACTACGACCCGAACGACGGTGTAATAACAGGCATGAAGGTCTTCAATCAGGCCTACCCGGTAAGCAGTGATTATGCATCTAGGTATGTATCGTTTATAACTGCCCAAGACGGTCTTTCTGTAAATCCTGTGTTATACGAGGTAAAGTATGGACTTTACAACATAGACGGGGATGGATACTGCTACGATGACTGCAACAACGACGGCGCGGCAGGAAGTGGTGACGGTGACATAGAGGATTGTGATGACGATGGTCTTGTGGGTATAAACTCGCAGCAGATGGGATACAGGCTAGCCTACCACGAAAGGTGGTGGGGCTTTGACTATATAACAACCGACTGGGACAGGGGGAGTGTGAGCGACATCAATCATCCCACTGCAGTTCAGATGACCTCTCATAACAGTATATTAAACCAGGACCACCTGGATGTTATAGGCATAGGTCCTGACACCTTTGACGAAATTGAGTTCTATGCTGCACTCATTGATTACATAGATTGCTGGGAAGATTACTAAAGGTAAGCAGGACCTCTGTTTTTGTCTCACTCTGCCTGCCCTAAGGTTTAGTCTGCAAGCTGTGAGAAGACCTGTACGCCGTTGTTATTTTCTACCTGTGGTTCTGATTCCAGGAATTTAGGCCTGAGCACAATAATCAAGGAAGGCAAGAC
>QMLJ01000240.1 GCA_003643935.1 Deltaproteobacteria bacterium
GCCCTTCCACAATCGCATGGTTTTGCCTTGCCGTAAGGGACGACATAGTCCCTCATGCATTCCCAGCAACGCATGAGGGATTTCCTTCCTGATTCTTTGCCCCTCTTGGCAATGGGCTTTCCATCTATCTCTACTATGTCCATGGAGAAGTCAAGGGATGCAGAACTTGACATCCTCGTGCCCACGCCAAATGAATCTACAACATCCTTGAGTTCCAGGATAAAATATTCATCCAGTCCCCCTGATACAAAGAGTTTCACATGTTCAAAGCCTCTTATATCCAGTTCCCACCTGACTTCCCTGAGTATCTCTTTGAAATTACCTCTCCTGGAACCAGGTGTATCAAGACGCACTGCAGATAGCCTCTTACCCAAGGCCTGTGCAACCCTTATTGCCTCGAACTTTTCGTCTTGGAATGTGTCTATAAGGGCTACCCTGGGCACATCATTGGATATAACACTGTCAAAGGCCTTGGTTGCCTCTACTGTATCGCCTATCTGCAGTATAAGGGCATGGGGTATTGTGCCCACAGGTTTCTCACCTATGAGCCTTGCACCTGCAACGGTTGCAACACCGTCGCAACCTCCTATGTAGGCAGCCCTCTCAACCATGGGGGCAATGGAAGGATGCATGCGCCTAGCACCGAAGCTGAAAAGGCCTTTTGTACCGGCTGCCACCCTAGCGCGGGATGCCCTGGTAGCAATGCCTGAGGCCTGACACAGACACCCGAGTATGGCTGTCTCCAGGCCACCGAAGTCAAGATAATTCCCCTCTATGCTTACCACAGGGGTCCTGGCGAAAAAAACGCTGCCCTCCGGGAGGGCTCTCACTGTGACCGGTCTTCCTTCCAAGAGTATGAGCATCTCTTCAAGCCCGGCAAATATACCCCATCTGTATTCAGACGCTGGAAAGGATTTAAGGAAGATCTCCATGCACACGTTCTTGGCCTGATGCGTATTCTTTAGTATACTTTCTGTTCTGATAAAGTATACATCTGTGACATCACCTCTTATTACCTCTTCTGTATTAGCTATGTGTAATTTTTTCATCCTTCCAAAAGCCCTTTTATAACCTTGTTTGCCAGTTTAGGATTGGCCCTGCCCCTTGTTTCCTTCATGAGCTGGCCCACGAAGAAACCAAGAAGCTGTTTCTTACCATCTTTATAAGACTTAACTTCCTTGGGATGGGCATCAAGTATGGCCTTTGCCTTGTCTTTTAGCACGCCTTCGTCCATTATCTGGAGAAGGCCCTTTTCATCGACGATAAGGGATGGATCCTTTCCTGTCCGGTGCATGTCCTCAAACACGCCTTTTGCAATCTTCCCGGATATAACCCCTTTCTTTATGAGTGTTATCATGTCAGAGAGCATCTTTGGAGTGATATTGAACTCAGCTATGTCAATGGATTCCTCCTTGAGGACCCTGAGTACTTCGGTCATTATCCAGTTGCTCACGTCCTTTGGTGTGTCTATGAACTTAAGGCATGCCTCGAAGTAGTCAGCGATATCACTCTGCTGGGTCAGCACCTCTGCATCGTACATGGGTATTCCGTAATCCTTGACAAAGCGATATCTCTTATCGCGTGGGAGTTCAGGTAGTGTCTTCCTTATCCTCTCCACCCAAGCAACATCCACCACTAAAGGTATGAGATCGGGTTCAGGGAAGTACCTGTAGTCATGGCTCTCCTCCTTTGTCCTCATGGTCCTTGTCAGACCTGCATTTGCATCCCATAGCCTGGTCTCTTGTTCCACTTGTTTCCCTTCTTCAAGTAGGTTTACATGCCTTGATATCTCGTATTCCAGGGCATTTTGCACGTTCCTGAACGAGTTCATGTTCTTGAGCTCGGTCCTTATACCGTAGTCTAAGGCCCCCTTGGGCTTTACAGAGATGTTTGCATCACACCTGAACGAGCCCTGTTCCATGTTGCCATCACATATACCAAGGTACATGACCAACTGCCTCAGTTCCTTCAGGTATGCCACGGCCTCTGATGTGCTGGACATGTCAGGTTCAGAGACAATCTCCAAAAGCGGCACACCCGACCTGTTGAAATCCACGTAACTGAGATCCTGCCTTTCATCGTGTATGAGCTTGCCGGCATCTTCTTCCATGTGTATGCGCGTTATACCTATACGCTTGGTCCTGCCATCCACGTCGATATCAAGAAAACCTTTCTGGCAGAGCGGGTAGTCGTACTGTGTTATCTGATATCCCTTTGGCAAGTCAGGGTAAAAGTAATTCTTCCTGGCAAAGATATTTTTCTCTGAGATCGTGGAATTGGTTGCAAGACCGAGCTTTATCCCGAAATCAACCACCTTTTCATTCAGTACTGGTAACACCCCGGGCATACCCAGACACACGGGACAAACATTTGTGTTCGGTGTATCCCCGAACCTGGTAGAGCAGCCGCAGAATATCTTTGTATCTGTGAGCAGCTGTATGTGCACCTCAAGACCTATGACAACGTCGTAGTCCATCAGGGTCTCTCCTCGTGAAACCTGGTATGCGCCTGGAAGGTTATGCCTGCCCCTAAGAGGAGATCTTCCCTGAAGGCAGGCGCCATGAGCTGCATGCCTACGGGAAGACCACTGGATGTGAAACCGCAGGGAATGCTAAGCGCGGGCAGACCCGTAAGGTTGGCCGGCACGGTATATATGTCCAACAGGTAAAGGCTTAGTGGATCGTCAAGCATGTCGTATATCCCGAAAGGTGGAGTCGGCGTTGTAGGGCCCACAATGATATCACAGGCCTTAAATGCCTCTCTGAAATCGTATATGATGAGGGTCCTTACCCTGGATGCCTTTTCATAGTACTGGTCATAATACCCTGCTGAAAGGACATATGTACCAAGCATTATACGCCTTTTAACCTCGTCATTGAATCCCTTTGACCTGCTGTTCACATACATCTCGAACAAGTCCTTGGATTCCTTGTCCCGCCAGCCATATCTCACCCCGTCATACCTGGCGAGGTTCGAGCTCGCCTCAGCAGTAGCCACAATGTAGTAGACAGCCACCCCATACCTTATGTGCGGGAGTTCTACCTCTACTATATCTGCTCCAAGCTCCTTGAATACGGAAACACCTTCACGTACCGCCTTTTCAACTTCGGGATCAAGGCCCTCGCCGAAGAATACAGGGGGAACTCCTATCCTCAAGCCCTTTACATCTAGTTCATCTAAGGTTATGGACCTGTAATCCATGTTAACGCTGGTTGAATCCTTTGGGTCATAGCCCTTTATTGCATCATAGAGCACTGCTGCGTCCAAGGCTGTCCTTGCTATTGGACCTATCTGGTCAAGGGAAGATGCAAAGGCTACAAGACCGAACCTGGAGACC
>QMLJ01000241.1 GCA_003643935.1 Deltaproteobacteria bacterium
ATGCAGAATGAAAGTACCACCTTGCCAAGGGCAGGAATACCTGCATAGTGTGCAGTTGGGCCCACGGCTCCAAGGCCAGGACCTATGGTTCCCATGCATGCAGCAACCGATGAAAGTGCACTAACTATGTCCAGTCCGACCAGATTCATCGCAAGGGTCGAAAGGATAACTATCATGATGTAGAAGCTGAAGAAACCCAGTATGGAATCAAGTACATCTGTCTGAACGGGATTGCCATCGATCTTGATAGTAACAACCGCATTGGGATGTATGAGCTTTACTATTTCCCTGTGGGCCACCTTTAACAGAATACCCAGCCTTACGACCTTAAGGCCACCGGCTGTCGAACATGCAGATCCCCCTAATAGCATAAGGAGTAGCAGAATAAACTGGGAGGCCGCTGGCCACTTTGCAAAGTCATAGGTAGCAAAACCGGTTGTACTGTATATGGATGCAACCTGGAAAGATACGTATCTTAACGACTGGCCCATGGTGTGGTAGATATGCCTTGTATTCCACATTATAATTGCACAGCTCAAGACATATATACCCACGTACCACCTGAATTCCGCGTTTCTTGCGTATGCGATTGGCTTGCCTCTTAGGGCCTGATAATGCAGGGAAAAGTTTATGGAAGCCACCAGCATGAAAAAGGTGATAACACCATCTATGTAAGCACTATTGTAATAGGCTATACTAGCCGTGCGTGGTGAGAATCCACCTGTAGCCATGCATGAGAAGGAATTACAGGTCGCGTCAAAAAGATTCATACCCCCTATTTTCAAGAGAGTGATCTCAAGCAAGGTGAGACCCACGTATATCCCCCAGAGAAGCTTTGCAGTCTCTGCTATCCTGGGTTTGAGTTTGTCTACGGTTGGTCCTGGAGACTCTGCCCTGAAGAGTTGCATGCCTCCTGTCCCCAGAAATGGCAGTATGGCGATGTACAGCACTATAATCCCCACCCCTCCCAGCCATTGTGCAAATGATCTCCAGAATACAAGTCCGTGGGGGACCTTCTCTATAACGGGCAACACCGTGGCACCCGTGTTCGTGAACCCTGACATCATCTCAAAGAATGCATCGAGGTATGTCCCGAAATATCCACTCACGCAGAAAGGTATTGCACCCATTGCAGCTGCCGCGACCCATGTCAACGTCACCAGTAGGAATGCGTCCCTGTTTTTGAAATCACCCCTGGCTCGCCTGAACGCTAAGGCGAGAAGCAACCCGCCTACAAGGCAACTCGTAATACCAATCAGGATTGCCCCTGCATCCCCTTCTCCGTAATACAAGGAAACAACAAGTGGGAAAACCATGGCAACACCTATAAACACCAGTATAAAGCCAAGGGATTTAAAAACCAGACGAGTATTCATTCATATTCCCCCTCTTGCCATTACCCTCCCTGTAAGGTTGCATGCCCGGCTCGTAGTATAAATCATACTGACAAAGGTCCTTGCGTCGTGCTATCCACGGCTTAAGGAAAAGAGACAGTCCACAAAGACTACTAGTGTGCCACATGTCATAAAGATATCATCAAAAATAACTGAGCTTGACGCTCAAGAGCTTTTCAACCTTGTGCACGGCAGATTTCGCGGAAAAAATAACAACCCTGTCCCCTGGGTCAATCACTGTATCACCCCTAGGCACTACCACCCTGCCCTTGCCCTTTCTTATTATACCGGCCACTATGGCTCCATTAGGCCACTTTATGTCCTTTATAGGCGTTGACACAAGATCAGAGGTATCCATGGCCTCAACCTCTATCACCTCCCCCTCAACACCGCTTAGCGTGCTTAGAGAGAATATCTTTCCCTTCCTTATAAACTGGAGTATCTTGGAGACCGTGGCCATCCTGGGATTTACAACTGCATCCACCCCAATATCACTTACAAGCGATATATAATCAAGCGTGTTCACAATAGCAATAACATGTGGGTTTCCCATGCGTTTGGCAAGGAGTGCACTTAATATGTTTGCTTCCTCATCATCTGACGCAGCCACAAAGGCATCCATACCAGATATGTTCTCGTTCTCAAGGAGCTCTCTGTTGACAGAAGGGCTGTTTAAAACAGTTGTACGCGATAACACCTCGCTGAGATATGTACACCTATCCTCGTCAGAATCAACAAGCTTTACATTCAGGCCCTGTTTTTCCAAACTCATTGCAAGCATCTCACCAGCTATGCTTCCTCCATATATCATTACATTCTGAGCTGGGTTTTCCTTAATCCCCAAAAGTGAGAACAACTCCCTGTCATTCTCTCTGCCCAGGGCAAGGTACACCCTGTCACCTGCAAGGATTTCGTCATTTCCCCTTGGGATAAGCAGCCTATCCTTTCTGATAATGGCAGCAACAAGGAAATTACTCCCCTTAGTATCCTTTCCAATATCAATCAGGGTCCTGTTGACGAACCTCGACCCGTTTGCAACCCTGAATCCACACAACCTTACATTACCTTCAGCCACCTGTATAACATCGTTTGATCCAGGTGTCTTAAGGAGAAGTTCTACCCTGTTGCTGGCCTCCTGTTCCGGGTTTATTACAAGGTCAATATCCAGGTAATCCTTCTCAAAAATTACCTTTGCTGACTCGTATTCCCTCCCCCTCACCCTAACGATCTTGGTGGGAATATCGGCAAACGAACCTGCAATAAAGGCTGCCACAAGATTGACCTCATCAGAATCGGTTACTGCTATGAGCATCTCCGTTTGTTCAAGGCCAGCCTCCTTAAGTGTCTTCAGGCTTGAACCACTGCCAGGCACGACCTTTACATCGAGCTTCTGCGAGATCCTGGCAACCTTTGCATCATCTTTTTCCACAATGTATACATCTATATTTTCCTCGGATAGACGGCTTGCTATCATGTAACCTACTTCCCCTGCACCAATTATAAGAACGCTCATACACCCACCCGCTCTATATCAATCTTTTGCTGTCCCTTGAGCCTCACCTTTGTGGTCTGAAAACCCAAGAGGACCTCTTCCACGTTCCTTTCGTCACATATAATCCTGGGTATTAAATCCCTTTCTCCAATCTCCTTTGCCAGGCCATAAAGGGTATGTTCTGCATGAGATATAATATCGATACCTTCAAGACCATCCCCGGGCAAGGTCATGCATATATTGCTTAAACCCAAGCCAAGTGCACTAGATACCATGTATCCTGATGCCAAAGATATGCGACCCTCGTCGAACTCGTTAATCTTTCCAAGTCCCATCACGAGTATGTTGCCTGCCACCATGCCTCCGATGCCGGCAACAAGTACCTTTTCTGCCCACTGTCCAGTTATCTTGCCGGATATCACCAGGCGGG
>QMLJ01000242.1 GCA_003643935.1 Deltaproteobacteria bacterium
GACAGTGCCCGGAGGTTTAGTGAAAGGGACGCACAAGAGACTGGGTTATTTATTGAAGAAGGATACACTTTGTTAAAAAAGCTGCTTGGCGTTTGATAACAGATAACAGAGAGTCTTTACCCTTGTTCAATGATTCGTTATTCAGCCTTAAAAGCCTGAGTTTGACTAAGACGTTGGATTGTCCAAGTGCATCTTTTGCAGGCCCCTAGGTAACAACCCTGGGAATATCGTAGATATCATTTATGTACAGGGCGCCCCGAGGTTTTCCTGATGTACCCACCAAGACACCTGACATACCCATCTTCAAGGCTGTCAAGACATTTTCTACCATGTCATCCACAACCATCAAGTCTCCGGGCTTTGCATCAAGCGTACTTATTACCTTACGGTATGCATGCTTCATCGGTTTGGGAATAAAATCCATTGATTCAATAGTAAACATGCCGCTTATCAGATCTGCTACGCCAAGCTGTTTCAATACCCTATCAACATAATCTCTAGACGCGTTTGAGAACGCAACCATGTCATAGGGTATGATCTCAAGTACGCTTCTAAGCTTTTCGTCAGGCTTTATAAGGCTCTCAACAGGTACATCGTGTACATATCTCAAAAACTCATGGGGCCTTACACCGTGATCATGCATGAGCCCGCCCAGTGTCGACCCATACCTGGATATATAGGACTTTCTGAGCTCTCTTGCCTCTTCCAGACCAAGCGATAACATGGAGACAACGTATTTCTCAATCCTTTTACTTACCTCTTTAAAAGGACCTGTACCCCTTGGATATAGGGTGTAGTCTACGTCGAGAAGTATTGTCTTCTTCTGGTTCATGATCCAATGCATTTACCCATGCGTTTATACCCTTTATAGGTGTGAGTCCTGGTGGTTCTCTATCATGTCACCAGTATTGGCATATACCCAGGCTCACCTGAACATGGTAACAAAGCTACTGTGTCTCTCTATCTCAAGATCAAGCCTCTCAAGGAGAAAAACCATATCGTCTGTACTGAAATCTTCCTTTAAAGAGTATAAGTCATCTAGTATATCCCTGTCTACAGGGAGAAAGAAATGGTCATCCAAAGGTGTGATGCCTTTTATACTGCATAGTATATCAGCAAGATGTATACATATTGCAAACACCTTGTCTGTTACTGCAAGGCCTGGCAAGTGATGGTACTTTACCGCATCTGTGATATCTGGAGGGAAACCCCATGAATTAAGGAGCCTCCCACCTATCTCTTCGTGAGATACACCGCAGATAAGGGTTTCCAGTCTATGATATGTGTACACATTATCATTATCTAGCATCTCTGTTAAGAGCACACCGTATACCTCTGGCATATACTGGTAGAGAAATATCTTGCCTATGTCGTGAAGAAGCCCGCCCACAAAATATTTGCCCTCCAGCTTAAGGCCAAGATGGCTGGCGACCATCCTGGTTGCAACTGCCACTGCCAGGCTATGCCTCCACAAGCGTTCCATAAAAACAGATCCCTTCCTGTCGAAAAGCTTGAGAACACTCATGCCCAAGGCAATATTCTTTATCTCCTCGAAGCCAAGGACAACAACTGCATGACTTATGGTTGACACCTTCCTCACGAAACCATAGTATGCCGAGTTAGCAACGGATAGTATTCTGGTCGTAAGCGCCGGGTCACTTTCTATAATATCCTTGAGTTCCGCCACAGAGCTGTTCTTACTACTGGTGACTTCCAGAATCCTTTGTATAACAGAGGGTAAAGTAAGTATCTCTTGTGCCTTGTCAAGCGTATCAAGTATATGTTTTCTCGTCTCAGCCATAGGACTCTTTATATTGTCTTCCATAGTCAGCTATCTCGGTAATGCCTGGATCTTACTTTAGTTGTTACATCTTAGTGTCGATATGAACTTATTGTAAGGTTAAAGTAGATCTTCTTGATAATAGGCATCCAATATGTATAATATAAGTGAAAGGCCAATAAAAGCAATGTATGTCCTGATAATAGAAGATAGCGTGTATCTACCTGGAAACATGTTCACAATCGACAAAAAGAGGGTAAATATGCCCGACATCTCCGAGCCATACGAGATGGCTGTCTTCTTCAAGCTACCAGTGGAAACCGAAGATATAGGCATTAGATGCGTTGTTAGGGAGTGGGGCGAGGCGACCATATCCTTGGAAGGCATATGCCGCGTCAGGGCCAAGGAACCCCTGAAGACAAATCAAGGCTTTGTGGATGTAGTGGACATACCTGACGTATATGAGAAAAACCTTATCAACGACGGCCTGATGCAGGGTGTAAAGGCCTTGGTGAGATTATTGCTGCCCAGGGGAAGCAGTGTATCTAGGATAAAACATCCTGGCCAGTTTACGGACATGGTTGCCAGTTATCTAAACCTAGGCTTGGTAGAGAAAACCAGATTACTTAACACGCCTGATAGCATGGCAAGGCTGAAACTTCTCTTTTCATTTATAAACAAGCAAGGTGCACGAACAGGTAGCAGCCTCTCCCTTAAGACGAGCAACCCTTTCATGGAAGACATAAAAGACCTGGAGGAAAGGATAGAGCGTACCCATCTACCAGAGTACGTGCAGACGGTCGTAGACAAGGAGATGGGCAAGCTTAAGTTCATACACCCTTCATCTCCCGAATACTCAGTGTGCAGGGGCTACGTAGAATTTGTCCTGGACATGCCGTGGGAGAGGAGTACAGAGGATGACATAGACATACCACGTGCAAAGGCCATCCTTGACAGGGATCATTTCGACTTGGCCGATGTAAAGGAACGTATACTGGAATTCTTGGCAGTAAAGAAGTTAAACCCTGTGGCAAAAGGATCCATACTGTGCTTCAGTGGTCCACCTGGGGTGGGGAAGACATCTCTTGGCAAGAGTATAGCTGAGGCCATGGGTAGACGCTACGTACGCATATCCCTGGGAGGCATAAGGGATGAGGCTGAGATAAGGGGACATAGACGTACATATATAGGTGCCATGTCAGGCAGGATAATAAAAGAGATACAAAGATGCGGTTCAAATAATCCTGTATTCGTTCTTGACGAGATCGACAAGGTCGGCAAAGATTTCAGGGGTGATCCTGCTTCTGCCCTATTGGAGATCCTAGACCCTGAACAGAATTTTTCTTTCAAGGATAACTACCTTGAGATACCATTTGATCTGTCTAATGTTATGTTCATAGCCACGGCCAATACCACGGAGACCATACTCCCGACTCTCCTTGATAGGATGGAAGTTATTGAGATATCTGGCTATACCGAGGAAGAAAAGTTACAGATAGCAAAGTTACACCTCGTGCCGAAGAAGGC
>QMLJ01000243.1 GCA_003643935.1 Deltaproteobacteria bacterium
AAAAATGCCGGCTGGAAGATAGTTACATCCTCAAGAAGCTATTTCCCATCCATTGACGATCCTGACATCGAGTGCGCATTGGTCAGGGCACAGGAAATATCCAGGTATGTGGAATCAGGTATCTTTGACATCGCGCTCACAGGTAAGGACTGGATACTCGAAAACGAGTCGGATGTTTACGAGATTGCAGACCTCGTGTACTCTAAGACAACCAACAGGCCAGCAAGGTGGGTCCTGGCGGTTGCAGAAGATTCGGACATAGAAAAGCTGGAGGACTTGGAAGGCAAGAAAATAGCGACCGAGCTGGTAAACTTCACCAGAAAGTATTTCAGCGAAAGACATATCAACGTGGAGGTTGAATTTTCATGGGGTGCAACCGAGGCAAAGGTGGTCGATGGACTGGCCGATGCAATAGTGGAGGTAACCGAGACCGGCTCCACCATAAGGGCTCACAACCTCAGGATCATACATGAATTACTGGTTACCAATACAAAGCTCATAGCCAACAAGAAATCATGGGCAGACGTGAAAAAGCGCAACAAGATGGAACAGATAGCATTGATGCTGAAGTCCGCAATTCAGGCCGAGGACATGACAGGCCTTAAGATGAACGCACCAAAGGATAAGCTGGATACCATAATAGACTTGTTACCAGCCATAACATCCCCAACAATAGCCTCGTTGCATGATCCCGCATGGTACTCAGTGGAGACCATAATAAAGGAATCCCAGTCAAGGGAACTCATACCAAGACTACTAAAGGCAGGTGCACAAGGCATTATAGAGTATAGGCTCAAAAAGGTCATTTGATTTATGATTTCTATCAAGACCAAGCAAGAGATAGAGCTCATGCGAGATGTTAACCGCATCATAGGTCTGCTGTTTGAGCACCTGAGACCACTTATACAACCTGGTATAACAACCTACGAGCTGGATCGGGAAGCAGAGCTTTTCATAAGGTCACACAATGCAAAGCCTGGATTTAAGGGGTACAGGGGTTACCCTGCAACTATTTGTGCATCTGTCAACAACGAAGTGGTGCACGGAATACCCGGGCCAAGGAAACTGGTGGAGGGTGACATAATCAGCATAGACGTGGGTGCGATCAAGCATGGCTTTAATGCAGATGCTGCAAGGACCTTTCCTGTTGGCAAAATATCAGAGGATGCTAGGCGTCTCATCGATGTTACCAAGAGGGCATTGGATGCAGGCATTGACAAGGCAAGACCTGGAAACCGTCTTTACGATATATCGGCTGCTGTGCAAAAAGTTGCAGAATCCGCAGGATATGGTATTGTAAGGGATTTCGTGGGCCACGGAATCGGGAGAAATCTTCATGAGGACCCCCAGATACCTAATTTTGGCAAGCAGGGGACCGGTCCAGTGCTCAAAGAAGGCATGACATTTGCGATAGAACCCATGATAAATATGGGCACATGGAAGGTCAAGATACTCAACAACGGTTGGACAGTGGTAACTGCTGATGGGAGCCTGTCAGCGCATTTCGAGAATACAATAGCGATCACAAATGACGGACCGTATGTTCTAAGCGTACCATGATTTCCAAGTGAGACCGACCCAAGACCAGGAATCCTGTTTCTATTGGGCTCCCCTACCCTTTAGCATACTCTTGATTGTCTGCAGTATTATCACAAGGTCAAGCCACAAGGACCTGTTCTTCATGTAATATAGCTCGTACTTCAGCTTTTCCTTGGCATCTTCGGCCGAGTCACCGTAAGGATAATTTATCTGTGCCCAGCCGGTGACACCGGGCTTTACGTTCAGCCTTATCCCATAGTAGGGTATATTCTCCTCTAGCTGCTTGATAAAATATCTTCTCTCCGGCCTTGGTCCAACAAAGCTCATCTCATTCCTCAACACGTTTATTACCTGAGGAAGCTCGTCTATGCGTGTCTTTCTTATGAACCTTCCTACTCGCGTTATCCTCGGGTCGCCCTCCTCGCACCACCTTGGGCCGTGCTTCTCAGCGTCCTTTACCATTGACCTGAACTTTATGATGCTGAAATCCTTTCCCTTGAATCCAACCCTGTCCTGCAGATAAAACACAGGCCATCCAGACTCCAGGTAAATGGCGATTGCCGTAATCAGCATAACAGGTGATGCAAAAACCATTATGAATAGGGCCAAGAAGACATCAAACACCCTCTTAGATATATCCATGAATCTGGAGTGTATAAAGCCCCTTGAGAATATCAGCGAGCTCGGCCTTATCTCTTCTACAAGTATCTTGCCTGTCAGCTCCTCGTAAAATGTTGCCGTATCTACAACATCACATCCCATGGTTTTTATTTGAAGAAGGGTGTCAAAAGGCAGGTTACCCCTTCTGTCATCAAGGGCAACTACAAGTTTATCAGGCCCCAACCTGTCTACTATGTCAGGCAGATCTTCTATGGTGCCTAGATACTTTAATTGTAAGGATCCAGGCTCCCTCCCTACATAGCCAATGAATCTGGCAGTGTAGTTGTCACTTACCTCTTCAACGATATGTCTTGCAGACCTCCCAGAGCCAAGGATGATTACCTTTGCCTTACCATATTTCCTGTATAAAAGATTAACGTAGAACATGCGCAGGCCAAGACCTTCAAAGAATATAATGGCAAGGGCTACAAGGAGGACTTCTCTATCAAGTCCTATACCAGGTACAAGGTAATACAGGAGTCCAAGCGAGAAGAGCATGGTCCCTGAACCTATAAGCATGGAGGAAAGTATCTCCGGAAGGCTTCTCAAGTAATTTCTGTTGTACAGATCTTGATAATGATAGCATATAATCAATATAGATGCCAGAATTAAGGCCTTTTCAAATAACAGTTTATCAGGTAGAGATAGCCCGGGCAGGTGTATAGATACAGCCTTTGCAATAAACACCGCAACAAGTGCAGTCAAGAAATCAACCAAGGCAATTATTATACTTCCCTTTTGTCCACTCATAATGATAATCCATCGACCTGTTGAGCCTGTTTTATAAGGGCACTGTACTGTGTCCCCACCCTTGTGCCAAGACCCTGGCTTGACGCAAGCATACATGTATTAGGCACCCGGCATTTAAACCCACATTGAACTCCCTACATTTACTCCCTACAAATGCAAGAGATAAGCAAACTTTCTGCAAGACCAAGGCAACCTTTAGAGATCACTCGTTTCCTAACGATATTCACTCTACGCCTTGTACAAAGTATATCAAACATGCCCTCATGTAGTCAAAAACTTATTGTCCTGAATCGAGGCTAACGCAGGCATTTAATATAGATCTAGCCATGATTGGCTAATACAGGTGGAGATACC
>QMLJ01000244.1 GCA_003643935.1 Deltaproteobacteria bacterium
AACCTATGCTCTACCTGTTTAAAACCATACCTCTCGCAAATCTCAGCCTGTAGTCTCTCCAACCGGTCATCCTTAAATTCAATGATCTTACCACACCCCAGACACACCATATGATCATGATGCTCAGAACCGAAAATGCACTCATAACTTACCCTACCCTGACACCTAAGGGTCTCAACAATAAGCCCACACTCAACCAGCAAGGGTATGGTCCTGTATACACTGGCACGCGAAACCTTCTTGTTATGCCCGTGTATCCTTTCATAAAGACTATCTGCATTAAAATGACCTTTAAACGAAAGCACCTCATCCACAATAACTGCCCTCTCAGGAGTAAAGTTTAAGCCACGCCTCTTCAGACAATCCTTAAATCTAGCCTCACCTTGCTTTTTCTTTTGTCTCATCGCAACTGCTTCTCAATCTCAGACATATTATACAACTATACCCCTTTGTCAAGTATCTTTTTCTATTCTGTGTTAGCAAAGCTAACATGTCCCCCTTTAACTGCGGTGCTAAAATGTCCCCATGATGAAGGGAGATATATTAGTGATGAGCGAGGAGGAGAGGGGGAGGTGTATGGCGCTAGGGAAAGCTTATCAAACTAATAGGATAAGTGCTGGTTAATCTTTACATAACTTTTACGTCCTCTTTTCACTAGTTTTACACCTGGGTTTACCTACCCATGTTATCAATATCTTCAACTTTGCTGAACTATTTATCCTTGGAAGGTTTTAAGATGAACGCTTTATTTATATATCCTGAGATACCTGATACGTTCTGGAGTTTCAAGCATGCCTTGAGGTATGTCTCAAAGAAGGCGGCATTCCCTCCGCTTGGTTTGCTCACCGTGGCTGCCATGGCACCGGATTCATGGAACAAGAGGGTTGTCGACATGAATGTAGAACCGCTTAGAGACGAAGACCTACTATGGGCTGACTATGCCTTCTTGAGTGCCATGCTCGTGCAGAAACAGTCTGTCCATCATGTCATAAAGAGGTGCAAAGACTATGGACTGAAAATCGTTGCAGGGGGACCATACTTCACCTCCTCTGAAGAGGATTTTCCCATGATTGATCACCTGGTCCTGGATGAGGCTGAGGTGACCCTTCCCATGTTCCTCAAAGACCTAAAAAAAGGTATCCCCAGGCATGTCTATAGATCTGGTGAGAAACCCGACCTGTCTATAACGCCCATACCTCAATGGGATCTCATTGACATACAGGCATATGACTCCATGCCTGTACAATTCTCCAGGGGATGCCCGTTTGATTGTGAGTTCTGCGATATCACCCTGTTATATGGCAGGAAGCAGAGGACTAAGGAAGTTCAGCAGTTTATAGCCGAGCTGGATGCACTATACAAAAGGGGATGGCGGGGTTCTGTATTCGTAGTTGATGACAACTTCATAGGGATAAAACCAAAGGCAAAGGCCATGCTAAGAGAGCTAATCAAGTGGATGGATTCCCATGGTAGGCCTTTCTATTTCCTCACAGAGGCGTCCCTGAACCTTGTGGACGATCAGGAGCTTATGGACCTAATGAGACTGGCAGGTTTCAACAAGGTGTTTGTTGGCATAGAATCACCCTCGAAGGAGAGCCTTAAAGAAGCCAACAAGGTGCAGAATATGAACAAGGATCTTCTAGCTGCAGTACGAAAGCTCCAAGAAAACGGAATGGACGTGATGGGAGGATTCATCATAGGTTTTGATAATGATCCTGAAGAGATATTTGACATGCAGATAGACTTCATACAAAAGAGCGGTATAACCAGGGCAATGGTCGGGCTGCTGGAAGTGCTGCCCGGCACAAGGCTGTACAAGCGGCTGAAGGCTCAAGGGAGACTGCTCGCTGAAGGCACTGGGAATAACACCGACGGACAGCTGAATTTCATCCCCAGGATGAACAGGCAAAGACTTGTAGAAGGTTACCTGAAGGTACTTGAGACAGTATATTCCCCCAGGGGATACTATGAAAGGTGTATTACCTTTCTCAAGCATTACAGACCCAGAGTTGCTTCCAGGACCAGCATACCAGAGATCATGGCGTTCTTTAAGAGCATCTGGTACATAGGTATAAGGAATGAATCGTCCATGCGTCTCTATTATTGGAAGTTGCTCATAAAGAGTATACTGATAAATCCAAAGACATTCGGTAAGGCTGTAAGCATGGCAATCATAGGCGTTCACTTCAGGAAATCTCTACTGGGGCACAAACCTGATGCATATACCGGGTATGCGACGGAAGATGCAGGTGCAACCCAGATAGCTGGCAGGCCATAGTAAGGCCTGATTCACGGCTGCATGTCAACTTTGATTGCTATCTTCCTTACAGTTTGTCTTTATTGCCTCATACACCTCATGCATAAGCGTATCTACATCTTTACCCTGCGGGAATATGGGCTTACCTATACTCATGTATATTCTACCGGGACGAACCGTAAAAGAGCCTTTCGGGAGTATAGGCCTTGATCCGGTTATTCCTATAGGTACAATGGGCACACCTGCCTGGATGGCCAGGTGAAAACCACCCTTCTTGAAAGGGTATTTTATCTTGCCGTCTTCAGATCGTGTACCCTCAGGGAATATCATCACGGATGTGCCTGAACGTATCTTCTCTGCAGCCACCTTCATTGCAGCCATGGCCCTTGCATGGTGACCCCTATCGATCATTATATAGCCTGCGCCTTTCATGGCAAGGTTCAATAAAGGTATCCTGTAGAGCTCCTTCTTCACAGTCCACCTGAACTGGACATTCATGTATCCGAGTATGGCCAGCACATCATAATAGCTTGCATGGTTTGCCATGTACACCGCCGGACCAGCAGGTATATTATCATCTCCATCCACGTCAATTCTTACATGGGAACACAAAAGTGTCCACCTTGCCCAGTACCTTGCAATGATATGGGGGATGTTACCGGATCTCGTAGCTATGGCAATTAAAGTATGAGGTACTATCATGATAACAATATAAGAGGATGTCCCAAGAAAAGCGCATATCGTCCAAAACATGTCGCATTGAATAAATGCAATTAACAAGGATGTCAAGAGAACATGAACAATAGAAACAGTCAAATAATCTGGTTGCTTGGAATCTCTTTCCATCTATTAATATATGATCCCTATTATCAGCTAGGAAGTATGTAGGTTAAATACCTTTTCCTGCGCTACAATATTTGCCTGCATTGTAGTGGACCCCAAAGTCAAGACCACTTTTTCCCCTGGTTTAAGGTGTACTATAGCTGACTTCATATACCTTATGGTTGGTTATACAGCATGTCTTTGGAG
>QMLJ01000245.1 GCA_003643935.1 Deltaproteobacteria bacterium
ATATTTCATTCCATGTACCCTGATACCCACGATGTGGGTAAGCAAAAATACTATAATGGCCATGGATGCATTTGTATTTACGTTAGCCGTGGGAGAGTACATACCTGGCGCTATATCACCCAGATTTGCAACGAAGATAAATATAAAAAGTGTTGCTATGAGGGCAAAAAACCTCATGCCTTCATCCCCCATAGTGTTTTTTACCGTATCCCTGAGACCACCTACCGCCACCTCCAAGAAATTTTGAACTCTACCTGGTACCAGCTTAAGCCCTCTGGTAGCAACCAGGGATATGCCAATGAACAAAAACATGTAAAACCACATATAGGTTACGTGGTAGAGATGATTGGGATCAACTAGCCCGAAGTGTTTCTCCAGATAATGCGCAAGGGGATGGTTTATAAAGTCCAGCAAAAGTATAGGGTGTTCCATATCAGTCTCCTCCTGCAAAGATGTATGTATAGAATGTATAGCTTACTATGCTCAACATAACCACGGATAGCCCAAGCAACAGGCCTACCACGCTAACGTGCACCCATACTAGTACTCCAAGTATAAGCAGGCCTGTGATACTGAGCCTCAAGATGAACCTGCTTACCATGTATGAATGCCCCTTTTGCGGGGGCAATGCTATGGCCTTTTTTGCATGCCATGCCATGAACCTGTAGTTGAGTACGCATATAAGACCTCCAATAGCCACACCCATGGCAAATCTTGTGCTGTAGGCAAGGCCAGCCATGCATAGTAGAGCCCATATGGCAAGCGAGAGCAACTCTATGTGCCTTTGTGCTGTATCCTTTATCTCTTTCATGTAATCAATACACTATTTACGTGATTTACGTGGCTTCTTTATGTCAGAAGTACTTCTAGTATCATTGAAAAACCTCATGTATGTCCTGTACATGATCCTGAAGCCAGCAAGTATGCCGAACAATATGCAAACAAGCGTGAAAACGGGATCTGTCCCAAGACGCTTGTCAAGATACAGACCTACCACGAGTCCTAGAACAATGGAAAGCACCATGGCAATACCCATGGTGCTCAGGTCGGCTATTAGAAAGTAGGTCCTCTTTTTGCCTTTGTCTTCCATCTAAAAACCCTTATAACAGTAAATCATATAATAATGAATCGGCATTCATAATGCAAGGAGGATTTTACCTAGATAAAGATATATAAGGATCGGGAGAAAAGTAAGGGTGATGTAATAGGCTTGAGGCGCCGGGCGTCAGACACCTGATTTCTGATGCCTGACGCCTCAGGGTTGAAAGTAAACAACAGGGGATATGAATCTTGGGGCATCGGGTGTTGCAAATACATAAGGTATGTCCAAGCCTCATTCAGCCATAGTAGGTGGTGAGCCTTTTTATGGCAGCTAGCTTATCTTTATCTCCCATCCTTGCCTTATCCACGGCATGCTTAAGTATATCTATGGAGCTGTCATAGATCTTCCTGTCAACAGGGTAAGGTGTGCCGTCCTTGCCGCCATGCGCAAAGGAGAAAACAGCAGGGTCTTTTCTGCTTACCTTGGTTCCGTATATTATCTCGGCAAGCATGGCAAGTGCCCTTATGGTCTTGGGCCCAGCGCCCCTAGCCTCAAGAAGGCCTGTAAAATCTCTGGGGTCCTGCTCATATGTCTGTATGAGAACCCTCCTTATGTTATCAGGGTTTATATCCTTTAGCATCAGGCTATGCCTTGAAGGCATTGTATGCTCCCTGTACCTTCTCAGCTCAGAGAGAACAAAGTCCGGACCCTGCCTTAATACCTCCACAGAGGCATCCCTTGCTGATCTACTATCCTTAGATGTCAGGTCAAGCACAGATGCCTGTCTTACATCAGAGCATATGCCTGTATGTGGCTCATCAACAAAGGCCTTTAGCCTTATTCCTGTCCAGTGATACCTCCTTGCAGTGCGCGAAAGAGTATCCATGCCCTGCTGTACAACAGACCACTTGCCAGATATATCAAAGAAAAAGGTGTGGTGATAGAGCTGATAGCCGTCCTGAAGCGCGTTGTTATCCACCTTGGCTGAGAGTCTGCTTGATCTCACCAATCCCCTGGGGTCCAGGCCTATTTCATCGCAAAAAGACTCTATCTCTGATGGTGTCATCCTGGACCTGCCCCCCTTGCCACCGCATATGAATAGGCCCAGCTCTTGCTCCATGCCAGCGATGCCCTCTTTCAAGGCACCGCATACCGTGGTGGTGACACCACTTGAATGCCAGTCAAAACCCAGGACACACCCAAGTGCTTGGAACCAAAGGGGATCAGAGACTCTCAAGAGTAGTTCCTCTGTTCCGAACTCCATGACAATGGCCTTTACCACCTCTCTGGAGAGCAAGGCCATTCTCCTGAAAAGCCATCGTGGTGCCTTGCCCGCGTGCAGAGGTGATGTCATTATACCTGTTCTCATAGAAACACCTGGACCATTTTGCCCTTGAGTATCTTTCCCCTTTACTTATGTAAAATATTCCACCTTTGTCGTGGCCTGTGCCTTAACTGCATTCAGCGTATCTGACAATACCTGGATAACGTTTTCCCTGATATCACCTGCTACCACGATAGCCATTACATCGTCACCCACAGAAAGCATGCCCTCCCTTACCTCCACGAGTATATCCACTATCCCGGACCTCTTTTTTTGCTCCTCGATTATGGCCGCCAGCTTCTGCCTGTCAACTCCGACCTTGATGCCAGAGACAGCCTCGCCATTACGAGATGTACCCCTGACAACCCCGAGGTGAGTAAGTACCATGCCTACCTTGGGGTAATCCCTGTTAGACCTGATCCTATCCAGGAGTAGGTTGATATCTATACGGTGTGAACTACTATACATATGCCATATGCATAAATGCTATAACCGGCCTTGTCAAGGGCACTGGATCAGGCCCCTGGCCCAGAGGCAATCCGCACAGGAAGGGTGATTACCCCAGCAGTCATACTCGGTATCTTTGGCAAAATCACATACATCCCTCAGCGGACAATCCGTGCAAGATGGGTATAGAGCGTTTTTCACCGTATATCTGAAGGTCTGGTATGCCTTACCTGTCCATATATTAGAGAGGCCCTGAGTGAATACATTACCGAAAGAGTGAGAGACCACACCTTTTCGTCTGCCAAACACATATTCGGTATAGCTGTGCAGGAACCTGTAGCACGGAGCAACCTCGCCATCCCATCTGATCACCGTTGACCTCGATTCAATGAACTTGCATATCCTCTCGGTCTGGAGATTGAACTTTGGAAACTCAAGCCTAAGCCTGTATTTACCAATGTCAG
>QMLJ01000246.1 GCA_003643935.1 Deltaproteobacteria bacterium
GTAAGAATAACCCTGACAGGACCTAAAGAGGAAGAGACCGGGAAAGGTGCAGACAATTAAATACAGCCTCACGTCATTTATTTCTTCCTTTGTCTCTTAGCAAGAGCGTGGCATCGGAAGCACGTACATAGATAGGTTGTACAGGACCCTGTCCATCGATACGTCCTTCCATGGCTAATAGACCTATCGTGTATGCCCTTGGAAACCAAAGTGCTCTCGGCCCCTTATGGAATAATTTGCCAAGGGAATTCTCAAGGACAGCAGAGTAAGGCATAAGCCCGTCTCCTATGAAGAGGCTGTCTTTAGAGCATATATGCCTTATGTCCTCGGGCCTTAGGTTGTAATACGGACTCAGCTGCTCTCCTTTTGGCGAATATATTGAGCAAAACACCTCTCTCTTCCTAGCATCCATAACAGGGATTATCTGTATTTCCTGTGGGCATGCATTGTATGCTAGGGCATCCAGCGTACACACCCCTACAACGGGGGAGTTTATAGCCCTTGCCATGCCCTCGGCAGTGGCAATGCCTATCCTTATCCCTGTGAAAGAGCCTGGTCCTCGTCCTACCGCAACAAGGTTTATATCTTTTAGCTCCAGGCCTGCCATTGCCAGTGCATGGTCAACGATGCTGATTAGCATCTCGGAATGTGATTTTTGCAAGCCTGTGGTTATCTCACACATACTTTCTTCATCTTCCAGCACGGCCACGGATGCAACGGCGGTGGATGTATCTAATGCCAGTATCTTCATTGCTTGGCCTTGGAGAATATCCTTATGATGTCATTGTAGAACGCCAGCAGCGTAAGCAGGGTTAAGATGAATATGCCTATCTGCTGGGCTATTTCCCTTGGTTTACCCACGACAGGCTTGCCTGTAATCCACTCTATGCACAGGAGAAGTAGATGCCCTCCATCCAGTATGGGTATGGGAAGAAGGTTTATCAACCCCAGATTGATGCTTATGAACGCTATCATGGAAAGGAATGGGAGCCATCCCTCCTTGAATGTCTCGCCCGATATCTGGGCTATCATTATGGGACCACCTAGGCTCTTACGTATGTCTATAGATCCGTTCAAGACCTTCCAGAAACCTATACACGTGATCTTTAACACATTGTAACTCTGAGTTATTCCCCAGTAAATACCTTCAAATGGCCCATATGCTTGTATCTTTGTCCTGCCCATGGGGCTTATGCCAATGATGGGCCTCGTTATCCTTTCTCCGAAAATGTCCCTTGTAGCCTTCATCTGGGGCACAACAGTTATCCTTAAAGACCTGGATCCCCTTTTTACGGTTAACTCTAGGGGCTTACCTTGCTTGTATGCATGGTGTATAATGGGTGATATGTCTTCCCAAAGTTCTATGGCCTTGCCGTTTATGGATACAATTGTGTCTCCTCTTGATATCCCAGCGGAGTATGCTGGTGATGATCTCTGGACCTCTCCCACCACGGGTAGCAACTTTGGTATGCCCGACCATGCAAGGCAAGTATATATGACAAATGCGAGTACCAAGTTTGCTATAGGCCCTGCAGCCACAATGAAAGCCCTTGAGGATAGGCTTTTCTTTGCAAAGGATTTTTTAGGGTCTATATGGGTTAGCTCATCGTCTTCCTCAATATTTTCTCCGAGCAGCTTTACATAGCCACCGAGCGGGATAACTGATAGAGCATATTCTGTATCACCTATGCGTTTTTTTACAATAGAAGGGCCAAAACCCAGGGAAAACTTGAGTACACCTACCTTGTTTAACTTTGCAATAATGAAATGGCCAAATTCATGGAAGAATATGAGTATGCCTAGTACTATGATAAAAGCAAATATTGTATTCATCTTGTTAATTCCTTTGTATATTCGCGTGTCTTGTTATCCAGAATCATTAGATCCTCTGGGGAGTGTATCTCCTCATGGTATAGGCCTTCCATGGAGGTCTTTACAATCTCTATGATCTGGTCAAACCTTATGAGACCTTTGAGAAAAGCATCAACGGCAACCTCGTCTGCCGCGTTCATTATACAGGGCAGGTGTGGTTTTGAGGCTGCATCCCTGGCCAGTTCCAGGGCAGGAAACCTCTCAGTATCGGGTGGAAAGAATTCTATGGCAGGCACATTGTCTATATTTAGGGTTGGCAGGTCTAAAGGCAATCTTACAGGCCAACCCAGGGCATATGATATGGGTATTCTCATATCCGGTAGCCCCATTTGTGCCTTGATGCTTGTATCGCCGAACTCAACCATGGAATGGATTATGCTCTGAGGATGAATCCAGACGTCTATGTTCTTCACGTCTATGTCAAAAAGCCATGATGCCTCTATAATCTCAAGGCCCTTATTCATCATGGTTGCAGAATCAATGGTTATTCTCTTTCCCATGTTCCATGTTGGGTGCTTGAGCGCCATCTCTGGTGTGACATGTCTGAAATCCTCTTTTGGCATATCTCTGAAAGGACCGCCCGATGCAGTGAGTATAAGTCGCTTTACACTCCTTGGCGCCTCGCCTTTCAGGCACTGGAATATGGCTGAATGTTCCGAATCAACCGGTATTATGTGGGATCCGCTCTTGTTTGCCTCTTGCTTTATAAATCTGCCACCTATGACCATGGATTCCTTGTTTGCAACGGCTAAAGTGATACCCATACGAACCGTCTCCAGTGAAGGCAAGAAGCCGGCACTGCCTGATATGCCATTAAGAACTATGTCGGGCTTGGTGAGCCTTATGAGTTCTAGGTGAGCCTCTGGTCCTGTTATAAGATTTTTTCGTCTTGGCGAGGACTCGTCGGGCTTTGAAAGGGCTAGCATGTCTACGTCGAACTCGTCTGCCTGTTTTAAGAGGAGGCCAAGGTTTGTATTGGCGGATAGACCAACCACCTTGAACCTATTCTTATGCATACTTATGACGTCGAGGGTGGATCTTCCTATTGAACCGGTTGAACCAAGTATTAGGACCCTTTTCTTCATCAATAGAGAGCCCTTGTGAGGAAATACAATGCCATGCCAACCGGTACTATTCCATCCATTCGGTCAAGCATGCCGCCGTGGCCAGGTATCAGGTTGCCCATGTCCTTGACCCTGCGATCTCTTTTTATCATGGAGGCGGTAAGGTCACCGGCAAGGTCGAGAACCCCTATGCAGCAACCGATTATCCCCAGCGCCACCAGTTCAAGCCCCGCATTGAATGGCAACCATGTCTGCCAGGCCAAGCCAAGTAGCATGGCGGCTATTGCACTCAAGATAATGCCACCAGCAAGACCTTCCCATGTCTTTTTGGGGCTTAGGA
>QMLJ01000247.1 GCA_003643935.1 Deltaproteobacteria bacterium
CAAGGAATTGTGGGATGCGATAGAGGACGATACCGCCGTTGTTATCAATCTTAAGACAAAGGGCCTTGTTGTCCTGACAGGTTGTGCGCATTCAGGCGTTATTAACACGATCCACCATGCTATAGAGGTAACCGGAGTGGAAAAGGTCCATGCAGTGATAGGTGGTTTCCACCTCTCCGGGCCACAGTTTGAACCGGCGATACAGCCCACGATTGATGCTATGAAGGAAATAGCTCCTGATTATGTCGTGCCGACCCATTGCACGGGTAGGCCTGCTACTTTAGCTATCGAGCACCAGATGCCCTCGGAGTTTTTACTTAACATGTCAGGTACAAAGATGACATTCGTTGCTTAATGATAGTAGAAGATGTACTCCACAGGATTAAGAGGCCCTTAAGATACACGGGCGGAGAGACAAACCAGGTAATTAAAGACCCACGTGACGTATCGGTACGCTTTGCGCTCGCATTTCCCGATGTGTATGAAGTAGGGATGTCCCATACTGGGATCAGGATACTCTACCACGTACTCAATGCCACGGATTGCGTATGGGCTCAGAGGGTGTTTGCTCCCTATCCAGACATGGCAGGGGTTCTTGAATCTGAATCTATCCCCCTGTTCAGCCTGGAGGAAAAGAGACCTTTAAAGGAATTCGATGTCCTTGGCTTCTCACTTCTTTACGAGCTTTCCTATACCACCGTGGTAAGGATGCTTAGGCTTGCAAGGGTACCTGTGTACGCCAGAGACCGCGGGCCGAGTGACCCCATTGTCGTGGCAGGTGGTACATGCACTGCAAACCCCGCTCCGTTCATGGATTTCTTTGATCTTGTTGCCTTGGGGGATGGCGAAGACATAGTAAGGGACATGGCCCGGGTCTGCATGGAAACGCCTGATAGAGAAGAGCGAATCGAGCGCATGGCAGGGATAGAGGGGGTGTTCAATCCAGTAAACCCAGCCAGACCTAAAAAGAGAATACTTACTGACCTTGACAGATACCCATTTCCCTGGAACTTGGTTGTGCCTAATATATCCATTATTCATGACCGTGTAGGCGTTGAGGTTGCACGTGGTTGCACTAGGGGATGTAGGTTCTGCCAGGCAGGCATGATCTACAGGCCCTACAGGGAGAGGTCAATGGAATCCGTGATAGAGACGTTTAGTAAGGCCCTAGAGAGCACTGGTTATGACGGCCTGTCCTCTCTTGCCCTGTCTGTAACCGATCTTAGCTACCTGGAAGACCTTATTGCATCCATCGTAGACCCATCCAGGAAGGTAAGCGTTGGCCTTCCTTCTATAAGGGTTGAAGGCTTAAGCGGTGAACTGGCTGAGAAAATAGCATTTGTGAAGAAGACTGGTTTCACCTTGGCCCCAGAAGCCGGTACTGACAGGCTAAGAAATGTTATAAACAAGGGGAATACAGAAGATGACCTTCTGCGTACCGTGGACATAGTCAAGGGCTCAGGCTGGCAGGCAATAAAGTTGTATTTCATGGTGGGACTCCCAACAGAGACAGAGGAAGACATAGAGTCCATAGCAAGGCTTGCAGAAAAGGTCCATATGATCTTTAAGTCAAGGGTTACTGTTAGCATTTCAGCTTTTGTACCCAAGCCGTTTACACCTTTCCAGTGGGAGCCCGAGATAACTATCGAAAAATACAGGCATTACCTAGGATATCTAAGTGCCCGACTTAGACACAGGGGCATGAGACTCAAGTGGCAGGAGCCGTACCTCTCCTTTCTAGAGGGGATCTTTGCCAGGGGAGACAGTTCGCTTTCTTCCCTTGTGGTAAAGGCAGAGCAGCTTGGTGCTTACCTTGATGGATGGGGAGACATGTTTTCTGTGGAACCGTGGATGAGGGCCTTTGATTCTCTTGGTATAGATCCCGAAGATTACCTCGGGGAATTGGATGCGTCCAAAGAACTTCCCTGGGATTTCGTAGATATGAGGATAGACAAGGCCTTTCTTAGGGAAGAAAGGGAAAAGGCGTATAGCCTGGTCACCTCTGATGATTGCAGGTATGGGCCTTGCCTGGCCTGCGGCGTATGTGAGGGGGGGATATCTAACGTGATAAAGCCCTCTCGAGGTCCCTACCCATTGTTCAAGAAGGCTGAAGAAGGCATACAAAGTATTCCATATGTAGTGGGCCTTGCAAAGCAGGGCATATTAAGGTTCATGGGTGCAAGGGACTGGGAGGCGATGATAAAGAGGGCAATAAGGAGGGCTGGACTCCAGGCCGTGTATTCAAGGGGTTACAGTCCTAACATGAAACTTAAGTTTATCCCACCCGTGGCCTTTGGCATTGCATCTCTCAGCGAGTACTTTCAGGTTAACCTTGAGCAATACATGGATGCAGAAGATATAATGCGTAGTCTGCGGTCTGAATTTCTTGAAGGAGCAAGTATCTTTTACTGTGCACAAGAGAAGCTAAGGCCGGTCGAGGCATATGTGTTCGAACTGAGCAAGGGTTTGGATATGATGGATATAAGCGAAGAAACCTCGATTTACGTGGATAAGCATGGTAAAAACATAGATATCATGAAATATGTTGAGGCTGATGGTCCCTCGAGACTTAGGATAAGATTCATAGAAGGGCAGACTATCTCTCCTGTTATTGCAATACGTGCACTCACGGGTCATGAACCCGAGCGCAAAGACATAGTAAAGGTTGAGACCGTATTCAGGCATGATATTGATAACTAAATTAATGGTGGCTGTGGATATATTAATGTGTTAGTTTCTGAGTAATCAAAGCAATATGATTTATAATGGAGATGGCCCGTGGCTACGGACAATAACAGAAAAAACAGTGAGATAGGTGGTGTTCCACCGTTGGTAAGGCCTGTGGTGGAAAATTTTATAAGGGATATAGTCACTGAGCTGGGAGCCAACCTTGGGTCCATGGCACTCACAGGCAGCGTGCTGACAAAGGATTTCATACCCCAATCCTCTGACATCAACTCGGTTGTCGTGCTGAAGGAAATGGATTTCAAGGTCTTGGACGGTCTTAGCGTATTGGGCAGGAAATATCGCAAGAAGAGGATAAGGGCCCCACTTCTCATGACTCCAGAGTACATCAGCCGGTCCCTGGATGTGTTCCCGGTGGAATTTCTGGACATAAAGGTTTTGCACAGGACTGTATACGGGCCGGACATATTTTCCGACCTCAAGGTGGGGAGGCCCATGCTCAGGGTTCAGTGCGAGAGAGATCTCAAGTCAAGGCTTATAAACCTCAGGCAAGGCTACATAAAGTCAGTTGGTCTGAGAAGTGTCCTTTTA
>QMLJ01000248.1 GCA_003643935.1 Deltaproteobacteria bacterium
AATCATGATAGAATTTTTACCCCGTTTTTCTCTACAGATCCATTAAAGATAGGGCTAGGCCTGGCTGAGGCAAGGATGGCAATGGTTAAGATAGTGGGAGAGGTGTCGGTAAAGCCAAAGTCAGAGCCAGGCGCAATCTTTATGTTGAAGATCCCCCTTGACCGAAGATTATCAGAGAGAGTGGATCACCTTGCTTCGAGCGCAAGTGAGGCCTCTTTATAGTCAAATTGATGCACTATTGTTGCGGCCTTTGGCCGAAGATCTTTGTACCTATCCTTATTACATTTGCTCCTGCCTCAATTGCAACCCTGTAAGAATCGCTCATGCCCATGGAAAGGTATTTCATCTCAACGCCGTCAATACATTCGTTTCTGATCGCATCAAATAGGGCCTTTGTCTCTTCAAAGAATGGCCTTAAATGGTCTGGATGCTCAACTGCTGGGCCCATTGTCATTAAACCCATCACCTTTAAACCTGGTAAGGCCTTGATGTCTTTAATGAGGTCAAGTGCTTTTTCAGGGAAGACCCCAAATTTCTGTGGTTCCCTGGCACTGTTTATTTCAATAAGCACGGGCATTACCTTGCCATGCTTGAGAGCATGCTTGCTTATCTGCTCAGCTAGGGGCCTTGAATCAACTGTCTCTATCATGTGGTAGAGGGGTACAACGTATTTGACCTTGTTTTTCTGCAGGTGGCCAATAAAATGCCAGATTGCCCTGTCCCCTATTTTTTCTATTATAGGTTGAGATTCCTGGATATAGTTCTCTCCTATTATACGTATGCCTGCTTCTATAGCCTCAAGGATCTCTTCTGCTGTCCTTGATTTGGCCGCTGCCACAATCTCTACGTTATCCGGAATCTCTTTAAGGATAGTCTTTACAGCTTCTTTTATTTTGCCCATTGTCTACTCCCCCTACATGGTGTTTATAAGTATAAACGGTAAGAATTGTAAAGGTGCTTGAAAAGTTGTCCATAAGATTGATAACATAGGGATGGATATGGAAAATCAAGGTTCAGGAAAAAGCTTTATATGGGTAAGGTTTAACAATAATCCCACTCCTTACATTTTTGATGCCAGGGATATTAAACTTAAAAAGGATGACCTTGTTGTGGTGGAAACAGAGAACGGGAAGACAACCGGTAGGGTCCTGACACTTGCAAAGGATGCAGATATTGAAGGCCTAGGAGACATCAAGCCTGTCTTGAGAAAGGCTAGCCGAGAAGATCTAGAAAAGTTGCAGAGATTAAAGGAAAAGGAAAAAGAATACTTTAACTACTGTCAGGAGAGGATAGAAGCAAGGGGCTTACCCATGAAGCTCTCAAGGGTAGAGCAGACATTTGATGAGAAAAAGGTGATATTCTACTTTGTCGCTGAGACGCGCGTGGACTTTAGAGAGCTGCTTAAGGAGCTTGTAAAGAAGTGCAGGACAAGGATTGAGCTGAGGCAAATAGGAGCAAGGCAAGAGGCAGCCATGATAGGGGGTGTTGGCGCCTGCGGCAGAGAGCTTTGCTGCACCAAGTTTTTAAGGGGTTTCCAGCGTATTTCCTTGAAGATGGCAAAGGATCAGAGCATGAACCTTAACCCAGGCAAGATATCAGGTCTTTGCGGAAAACTTAAATGTTGCCTTGCATACGAGCAAGAGGCTTATTCTGATCTTATCGAGACTTTGCCAAAGCCAGGCAAAAAGGTGTACCTGGAACAGGGCTTGTGCTCGGTAGTAAGTATCAATGTGATGAACCAGAGCTTTATTGCAAAGACACCGGATAGGCGCTTTGTAAAGGCTAGCGTTTCAGATATCCTTACTGAGCAGGAATACTTGGAACTGACTGAAGGCATAAGCGAGATAGATCACTCGGAGGAAGCCATTGTTGATAAAGACGTGGGAAAAACCGATACCAAGGAAAAGAAGTCAAAAAAGAGGTCTTCAAGAAAGAAGAGGAAGAAGAGGAGAAAATAATGGGTGATTATTTCTATATAACTACGCCAATATATTACGTCAATGCCAAACCCCACCTTGGGCATGTCTATACAACTGTTATTGCGGACGTTCTTGCAAGGTACAATAGGTTAATAGGTAAAGAGGTTTTTTTTCTCACTGGTACGGATGAACATGGTGACAAGATAGCACAAACAGCAAGGGAGCTTGGTACGACCCCAAAAAAACTGGCAGACGAAAACAGTGCAAAATTTAGGGATCTATGGCCACAAATGGATATCGAGATAAGCCGTTTCATACGTACAACAGATGATGACCATGTAAAAACAGTACAGGGGATACTCAAGTCAGTATACGAAAATGGGGACATATATTTTGGCGAATACGGTGGGTATTACTGCGTAGGTTGCGAGAGATTTTATACAGAGGATGAACTAGAGGATGGCAAGTGTCCCATACACATGCAAGAGGTTGATTTTGTACAGGAGGAAAACTACTTTTTCAGATTGGAAAAGTATAGGCCATGGCTCGTGGATTACATCAAATCACATCCTGACTTCATAAGGCCTGAGAGGTACAGGAACGAGGTCCTTGGTATGTTGAGGGGGCCTATAGATGACTTGTGCATATCGCGACCTAAGAAACGCCTTGAGTGGGGCATTGAACTTCCTTTTGACAAGGATTATGTATGTTATGTATGGTTTGATGCACTTATTAATTATCTCACAGGCATAGGGTACCCTGATGGAAAAGACTTTAAGAAGTTCTGGCAATCGTGCGAGCACCTTATCGCAAAGGATATACTCAAACCACATGCTGTATACTGGCCAATCATGTTGAAATCCATTGGGCTCGAGCCGTTCAGGCATCTCAATGTACATGGATATTGGAATGTTGAGTCAACCAAGATGTCGAAGAGCCTTGGGAATGTTGTAGACCCTTTGGATCTGAAGGATAAGTATGGTGTGAATGCATTTCGCTTTTTCCTGGTTCGCGATATGGTCTTTGGTCTTGATTCTAATTTTTCAGAGGCATCCTTGGTACAGAGGTATAATTCAGACCTTGCTAATGATCTCGGTAACCTGATAAGTAGAAGCCTGAGCATGGTAAATAAGTATTCAGCGGGGTTGATCCCTGGACCCGGCGATGACGGAGCTAAGGTAGACGAAGGTATAAAGGGTCTGGCCTTGAAAGCGGTAGAAAATTTTAAGAAGAACATGGATGCATTAAGCTTTCATAACGCCATCATATCTGTTTGGGTCCTAGTCTCCGGAATGAACAAGTACATAGATACCACTAAGCCCTGGGTGCTGGCGAAACATGATAGTAA
>QMLJ01000249.1 GCA_003643935.1 Deltaproteobacteria bacterium
GGTCGAATTAAGGCCACCTGATAATATTATCGGCACATCAACCGTTACATGCCTACGTTCCGGAGTAGTGTTTGGACACAAGGCCATGGTATATACACTGGTCAAGCTAGTTGCCCAGGCCAGCAATAGTGAGGAGCCCATAGTCGTCTTAACCGGCGGTATCTCTTTGATTACAAGCCATATCATGGACCAAAGCTTTGTCCACGATCCTTGGCTTCTTCTTAAGGGACTGAAAGAAATAGGCAAAATAAATGGACTTAAATAAGTACAACGGCTTTCATGCACTTGTACTTGCCCTCGTTTTAGGATAAAATCCCGACAAATGCGTGATTATCTTAAAATCTCTTCTGGTCTAGTACTTATCAGTATCATATTATTGATATCCACACAGCCTATTTATGGGTCTCCAGGCGCCCAAAAAGCCTTTCAAAGAGCAAACAGGGCCTACATTGAACTAGCGCATAGCGCACACAAAAGAAGGCTCAGGGTTAATTGGTTAAAGGTAATTGAAAAGTATAAAGACGTAGCGCAACGTTATCCCCGTACAAAATTTGCCCCGCGTGCATTGTATACAGAGGGCAAGCTTTACATACAACTTTACGGCTACTCTGCAAGAAAATCAGACTTACTATCTGCCATTAAGATATTCACAACCATTGTCAAAAAATATCCCAAAAGCTCGCTGGCAGACGATGCCCTCTACAAGTCTGCAAGGATATACGACAACATCTTTAAAGACAAGTTAAAGGCATCCTACTACTACAGGAAGATTATAGACAGGTATCCCAAGGGCGACATGGTACAGAGGGCACGGGAGGGGATAAACGCCATCCACATTGAATCAATCCCGAAGAGGGGCAAGAAAGCAAACAAACTCGCCAGCATAACGCATATACGTCAGCTCTCAGACAAGGAATACACACGGGTCGTCATCGGTATTGATAGAAATGTACCCTTTGACACCTTCCTTATGCCCCCGGACAAAAGGCACAAAAGACCTTACAGGCTTGTCATAGACCTCCACAACGCCCGTTCTTCTAAAAAATATCCCTATAGGATAAAATCAAAAAACGGAACCATTTCACAGATAAGGGTAAGCCAATATAGACCGGACAAGGTCCGTATTGTGCTGGATTTGAGGCACAAGGTGTATTACAATGCAGTGCCTCTTGAGAACCCTCCAAGGATAATCGTGGATCTGAGTGCAAAAAAAAAGATTGCAAAAAAGGCTAGTGTATATAGGTCACATGTAAAAAAGGTAAGACCCGGTACCAGGGTTAAACACCCTATGGATATCCCTTCCTTAGCGCGGCAGCTTTCCTTAAAAGTCTCCAGAATTGTAATAGATCCTGGCCATGGGGGTAAGGATCCTGGCGCAATAGGACCTCATGGGGTCAAGGAAAAAACCGTAACATTGGGAATAGCAAAACGACTGGCCCAAAGGCTTAGAAAAGAAGGCTTCAAGGTATACCTGACCCGCAGTCGTGATGTGTTTGTACCGCTGGAAGAAAGGACTGCCTTTGCAAACCGGAAAAAGGCTGACCTCTTCATCTCCATTCACGCCAACGCCGCAGAGGACAGGAGACTTGGTGGGGTGGAGACCTACTTCTTGAATCTTGCAACCGATGCATCTGCCATAAGGGTAGCTGCCAGGGAAAATGCCACTACATCAAAATCCATAAGCGATCTTCAGTTAATCATAAACGATCTCATGTTGAACTCGAAAATCAATGAATCTTCGAAATTTGCCACCTACGTACAGAGGTCTATGATAAGATCCCTCAGAAAAAAAGGTTTCAAGGAAAGGGACCTTGGGGTGAAACAGGCACCTTTTTATGTTCTGCTTGGTGCCCAGATGCCATCTATACTTGTGGAGACCTCTTTTATTACCAATCCCAGGGAATGTTCCCTGCTCAGGCGCAAATCATATCAGGAGGCCATAGTAGATGGCATTGCAAGGGGGATAAATAGTTATATTATCAACACAACCTATGCATTCAAGGGAGGAAATTAATGAAATATTTAGTAATCATAACAATTATCGTATGTATACCATTCAATGCATGGGCAGATTATGGGCTTAGTAACACGGTGAAGGTGGAAATCCAGAGGCCTCCTGCAGCCTCTTCAACCACACCTGAGTTGTCAGGTAAACAAACTCTCTGCGAAAAGCTACAATACTACCCTTACACTATACATGTATCTGCCTGGAAAGTGCCTGAGGGCGCTATACACGAGTGGAAAATGCTTAATAAAAGGCTAAAACCCACGTTTGTAACAAAGATAAATCTTGGCAATCATGGTACGTGGTTCAGGGTGGATTATGGAATATTTACAAACATAAGGGACGCTGTTTTTACTTCAAGGGCATTGCAGAAAAAAAACATTATAAGCAAAAATGCCTTTGTAGGAAGGCCCGTGCCTTATACCTTAGAGATAGGGTCATATTCAAGCGCGGAAGGGGCACTTAAGGAGGTTCAGAAGCTAAATACCATGGGTGTCATCACCTACACGATAAAGGAGTCAGACACCTGTTACAGGGTACTAGTGGGCGCCTATCCCGATAAAAACACTGCCGGCATTGAGCAGAAGGAGCTCCTAGGTCTTGGTATAAAGTCCAGGGTAACAAAGAGATGAATCAAGGTGTAATAGATGCTTTCATAGAATATATGGTTGCAGAAAGATCTTCACCTGAAAACACCATCTCTGCGTATCACTCAGACCTCAGGTTTTTTGAAGCCTGGCTAGAAAAAAAGGGGATTGAGATACAAAAGGTCAGTCCAGAAGAGCTACTGGGCTTTATCTCATACAGTGTGGATCAGGGCCTTAAACCAACCACCATCAGCAGAAGACTTGCAGGTATAAGGCAGTTCTACAGGTTCCTGGCAAATGAGGGGCTAGTGCCAAGAGATCCCACTGGGGACATAGCGTTTCCCAGGAGGGGGCATTACCTTCCCAGCGTCTTAAGCCTGTCCGAGGTGACCAGATTGCTTAATGCGCCCGATACCAGCACGCCAAAGGGCATAAGGGATAGGGCAATGCTGGAACTATTGTATGCAACAGGACTTAGAGTATCTGAGATAATAAGCCTTAGGATTAATAATCTCAACCTGGATACAGGATATATCATAACCCTTGGTAAAGGTGATAAAGAAAGGCTTGTACCAATAGGCCAAGCTGCTATCTTTTGGACAAGATTGTACATAGACAGGGCAAGGCCTACAAAACCAAAGAAGGATACAGATATACTCTTCTGCTCAA
>QMLJ01000250.1 GCA_003643935.1 Deltaproteobacteria bacterium
AAAAGAAAGACGTTTGCAATGGACAAGGAGAAGTTTGCAAACCTTAAGGTTGCAACAAGCTAGTAGTTTTTGCCGGGGCAATGACCCAAGGCAATAAGAGCCTTTGCCCCGGTATATTGCGTTGCCAATGTGCGCAGGTCAGAACCTTGGTGGTCCCCAGAGCTTGAAAGCCTTTAAGAGAGCCAGAGAGAGGGCCAGTATCCCCGAGAATACCAGGACAGTGAAGCCTAGATCCCAATCCCACAGAACTGGTGCGCTGACCAAGAGCATACTACCCAGTATGATGGGTGCGGCAAATATATTCATGAGGCCCAGTTCCACGGCCACGGTTGTCTTAAACTCAGGGTCTGCCACCCTCAGCAATAAGAGCCCACTTGATACCGTCCCGGTTACAGTGCCGTATATAGCGGATGTCCTTTCTAGGTTATATGACCATATCCTGTTTCCAAAGTATAAAACTACCAGGGTAGTTACAACTCCACTTGTTATGGCTATTAAAGAGATAGGGATTATGTAATCCCATACAATTACTACCTGAACAGCCATGACCGTTGATACAATCAGGAAATCTACCGAACTACCGGTTATTCTACGCTGTAGGGCTGGATCAATCAGGTGCTGTATACCAAGTCTCCCCATAACCCACCTTACTATAAACGCTATTACCATGCCGAAGAAAAAGAAAAAACCCCATAACATGCTGGCAAGTTTCGGGGGCATGAATCTCCCCATCATTGATATGAATGCATAGGTAAGTATATAGACAAGACCAACCAATGCAAGGTGAAGGGCAAGGGCATCGATGTTACCTGAGTGGGTAGTAAGCCTGCCTGCTGTTTCCCCTGCATGTGCCTTTGGAACAATGCCTGTCAATAGGTCTTCGGATAGTCCTTTTGGTGTATATGTGGCTCGGCCTTTTCTGATGCCGTAGTTCACGAGTGGTACTCCTACAAAAAAAGCGAAGAGAAAACCAATCGTTGCAAAAGTAAGTCCTATTGTTGCTGCGTGTGCAAAACCCAGGCGCTCCCAGACCTTTCCAATAGAAAGAGCCTGGCCGGGGCCTTCGGTGAATCCAAGGGGTACTAGGAAACCAAAGGTTGAGAATAGCTTGAACCCGAGAAAATTAAATAGTATTACGAACAGACCACCTATTATGGCCTGTATGGATATAGTTACACCTTCTATAAGGCCCATCCAAAAAGGCCCTCGAACAAGGTCTTTTGATGCTCCTGATCCCTTATTGCTGCCTGTATATGTCAGACCTACTGAAATGAAAGAGATGTTGAAAAAATGGTAAGTAAATGTCTCAAGGAGAGAACTTGACGTATGGATAATACCTGTACTGATGAATACAAGGCCAAGTATACCTCCTATTAGGCAACTTGGTATAAGAAAGTGCTGAAAGAACTTAAACTTGGCCCTTAAGTATACACCTGAAAGAAGAAATACTGCCAGGTAGCCAAAAACGATGAATGGTTCAAAGGGAAATGGAATGCTCATTGTCATACCTCCTAAGTATCATACATTGTAAACACTGCCCGGGTAGTAGGTTGTTACATACTCAAGATAAAGATCCCTTGGCAGTCACCTTGATTCAACATAACTAAAATGCATAACAAAGCTGTTACGTTCATCCTTGCTTGATGGCCTTTTCCTTTTATCTATTATTCAGCAGAGATTATCAAGATCTTTTTATAAGAAAGTGTCGGGTGCGGGCATCAGGGGCATCAGGTGCCGGTTGCCGTGCATCGGTTATGGGGAGAAGAAAAAGCCTTGATATATCCACTGGCCTTGACTTAGAACCCATGAATTGGTATTCTATTACGATTAAAGAGGATAAAGATGCGTAAATTCGAGGTTGGGGAGATAGTTGTTTATCCTGCACACGGGGTAGCCAGGGTAGAGGCCATTGAGGAGAGGGAGATCTCAGGGCACAAGGCATCCTTTCTTATATTGAAGGTCTTGGATTCAGAGATGACCGTGATGGTGCCTTTGTCCAATGCAGGGAATGTTGGTATACGTGAGCTCGTTGATGACAAGGCAATTGATAAGATCATGGGCATTATATCACAGAGAGAGGTGCAGATTGACACACAGACATGGAATAGGCGTTACAGAGAATACATGGATAAGATCAAGAGTGGATCCCCGTACGAAATAGCCGAGGTATTGAGGGATCTGGGTATAATAAAAAGGGGTAAGGAACTCTCATTTGGCGAGAGGAAGATGTACGATACTGCCAAGAACCTCCTTGTGAACGAGATATCCATAGCCAAGGGCAAGAAGAAATCAGACATAGAAAAGATGATCCTTGAGGCCGCGGCAGGTAAGGATGCCTGATTTCTAGGGGAGAAATCAGTATTTAACATGGGACTAATATTAAAGATATTATCCGCATGCGTGGTTTTCTACGGGGCTTATGCATTTTCTCGCACACTTCCCGGGCATTTATGGGCGTATGTAATACCATCGGCTGCACTGTTGATCCTTGTAGCAATATTTCTCAAGGAAAGGTTGGGTTATAGGCGAATTGCAAAGTCATACTTTGGTGCGTCCATTGGTGTCTTGATAGGGTTTGTGATAGCGGCCTTCCTTTCTAGTGTTTTAAAGGCAATAATCCCTGATGGATGGATGTATCTGAGCCTTGTTGTATACGTTATACTTGGCTATCTTGGATACTCTGTTGGGATGGAGAAGGGTGGTCTTTATGGTGTGGAAGATACCAGCAGGCAGGTGGGAGATACTCAAAATGCCCCATGTAACATAAAGATATTGGATACAAGTGTTATTATAGATGGTAGAATCCCTGATATATGCGATGCTGGTTTCATAGAGGGCGTGTTACTTGTTCCACAATTCATATTGAACGAGCTCCAGCATATAGCGGATGCATCAGATCCACTAAAACGGGCCAGGGGACGTAGAGGACTTGACGTGCTCAAGAGATTAAAGAAACATCCCCATGTTGAGGTAGAGATTACTGACAGGGACTTTCCGAGGATAAAGCAGGTGGATTCCAAATTGATTGCCCTTGCAAAAGAACTCGGTGCAACAATACTCACTAATGACTACAACCTAAACAAGGTGGCACAAATACAGGGAGTAAACGTATTGAACATAAACCAGCTTGCTGATGCGGTGAAACCCATTGTACTGCCAGGGGAAAGCATAAAGGTAAGTATAACCAAAGAGGGTAGGGAAAAGGGCCAAGGGGTTGCCTATCTTGAAGACGGTACAATGGTGGT
>QMLJ01000251.1 GCA_003643935.1 Deltaproteobacteria bacterium
AATAGACCTGTGAGTCCAACCGCGAAGAAGCTTTTCCTGTATCCGTACAAAGAGCTCATAATCCCGAAGGCAAAAAGTGCTATTGCCATGCCAAGGTTGAATGCCCACACAAACAGTGCATTTGCAAGTCCCTTGGTCCTTGGAAGACTAGACATGGTAAGTCCATTCAGGGTTGGGTACAGGTAAGAGTAACCCACCCCAAAAAGTAGTGCCAAGCATACCAGCGATGTATTACCCCTTATAAAGTAGACCATCAGTGGGAGCATCATTATCATGATAACCGCAAAGGCATAGATGATCAGCCTATCCCTATTCTTGAAAAAGCGGTAGAGAAAGACCCATAGTATGAAGCCTCCTGATACAAATGTTATGAAAAACAGGCTGGAATTCTCTATCCCTACTCTCATAAGGTATGGCGGAAGAAAAACTACGGTTGACCCGAAAATCATCCCGAGCAAGACTGAACCCGCCACAAATGGAGCCGCGGCCTTCAGGTTTAATCCACGTATTATATATCTTCTATCCCTTATCCCTGGCAGACCCAAGGCAAAGGCTGCAGCAATCAGGCCAAACAGGGAAGCGCTCATGAAGTACTGCATAAAGCCGTAGGACGCTATCATGAATTCGCCTATCGAAGGACCTATTGCATGGGTAACCATGTTTGATGCAGTGAGAAGGCCAAGATACCTTCTACGTGCTCCCCCGAGTACCGTATCAAAAACCATGGCCCCTGATATACCGAACGCAAAAGCAAAACCAATACCCTGTAATGTGCGTAGCATGTACATCTCAAGGCCGACCCTGTCTACACGGACAAATAGATAGGTACCTATTGCCATTACAAGTGAACCCAGGAAAAAGAGGGCTCTCCTGTTTACTCTAGATGATATCAGGCCAACTAATGGCAAGGTACAGATAACAGCGATGTTGAAGATACCCATCACGATGCCAACATCCATTGTCGAATAGCCAAGGTGTATTATGAACTTTGGCAGAAGTACTAACTGGCTGAAATTCAGGAAAAAGAAGAAGTTTGCCAGGATGACTATGGTAAACTTATGTTCTCTTTTGTGCACGCAAGACCCTGTCCATAAAGCCTGTCAGTCCGTAAAGCGAAGATTCCAGCCTCGGCCCCGAGCCTCTCCATATGTGGTATGCCTCTATTCCAATGCTCTTTGGGACCTCATAATCACTGTACAGGTGATCACCAGCATGTACAAGGGGAGTTTTGAACATGGTCTGAAGCCTTGTGAAGGCTTCCTTGTCGGCTTTTATCATTCCCCAGTCATCCGGTACGGATATGAATGTATCGATGTATTGGCTGAGGCCGGTGGCCTCTACTTCCCTATCAAGGAATGGCCTTGTTGCATTAGAAAAGACTACCATCTTGAGACCTTGTTTCCTGCATTCATCAAGTACCGGTATTGCATCTTCGTAAAGCCTGATACTGTCAACAAACTTTAAGATCAGGGCATCTGTATCCAAGGATCCCAGCCCAAATAGGCCCAGCCAATAATCCAGTTTATACCACCTGATGGAAAGTTCCCCTACCTTTGCATATTCCATTGCGCACATATCCTTTGCATCACTTAAGGATAAACCCCTTATCCTTGCAACCTCACGGGGTATGCCTTCATTCCACACGGCATCGACAAACGATGTATCGGTGAGCGTACCATCCAGGTCAAAAGATATGCTCAGGCCTCTTTCTTCCATACCTCCACACGGTTCTTTCCCATGGCCTTAGCCTTGTAAAGGGCATCATCCGCACGTTTTATAAGGTCAGCCTTGTCTCCATCCCCGAACCGGAATGTACCAACACCTATGCTAACCGTTACACAGCCCGTGTTACCAGCGTCATCAAGGACAAATGGGGTCTCTGCTACCTTCTTACATATCCTCTTTGCCACCAGGCTGGCCTTCCTTGATTCTGTCTTGGGCAGGATGACTGTGAATTCTTCACCTCCATACCTGGAGACTATATCTATCTTCCTAACATTATCCTGGAGTATACGTGCCAGCTGTTTCAATACCATGTCTCCACACTGGTGACCGTATGTATCATTGAACTTCTTGAAATCATCTATATCAAGCATAAGAAGAGACACTGGGTCTTCCTTATGTCTGTATATCCTTGATATCTCTTCAGATAGCCTCTCCTGAAAGTACCTATGATTGTATACCTCTGTAAGTCCATCGGTAATAGATAGCAGGTTGAGCTTTTCGTTTAGTACGGTCAGACGCTCTGTAAGACGATTAAGTTCCCCTGCCCTGGCCTCAAGCGCATCTTTGACCTCGGCCATCTCCCACAGGGTTTCTTCCATCTCCTGGTTCTTGGAAAGAAGTTCCTGCTCCAACAACTTCTTCTCGGTTATGTCAGTGAACATCATCAGTGCGCCCACTTTGTGCCGCCTACGTGTGACAACTTGGGCATTGTACTCTATGATTATCTCTTTACCGTCCTTGGTCACTAACTCGCATTCCTTGCCAACCAACTTTCGACCCTCCAAGTACAAGGCCCTGAACTCTTCGACCAGGTTATCTACCTCTGAAGGAGAGACAAACTTGGTGAACGGATTGTTTATTATTTCTTCCCTGGTATACCCTGTAACCTTGGTAACAAATTCATTGCAGTCCCTTATGTCACCTCTAGGGCTCAGATATATCATAGCAGCAAGAGACTTGCTGTATATCTCCGTGTACTTCTGTTCCAATTCCTTTACCTTTTGTTCAAGCTTCTTCTTTTCTGTTATGTTTTCCACCTGTACCCATAAGAGACCTGCGTAACCTGAACCCGATAGCCTGCCACAAGTAATCATTGCGTTCACTCTCTTGGCCGGATAGGCCCTGAGTACTGAATTAATGGAGAACACATCCCCGGCATTTGAATGCTTGAGTCTAGCACATGCCCCTACAAAAGGGGCCCTATCCTCCCTGGATATAAACTTTAGGAATGGCTTACCTATAATCTCTTCCTTGGAGTATCCAACGAGCCTCTGGAACCTATCGTTGGTATAGATTATGCGGCCATCTTGCATCACAAGGGAGGCGATATTACTTCTATCTATAATCTTCCTAAATGTATCCCGGCTACTACTCCTCAAGTCCTCACCCACTCCACTTTTAAGGTCAGTAAGCACAACCAATCTTGTATTGTTACCCTCTACAGGGACGCAATAAAACTTTGTGATTCCACCCACCCTGTTCCGGATGGATATGAGCTCTCTCTCCTCGTAAGGTAAC
>QMLJ01000252.1 GCA_003643935.1 Deltaproteobacteria bacterium
AGATGATAGAGGAGAACATAAGGATACAGAAGTCTTTGACGCATGGTGCACCTTTTTATGTATTGGGTCCGTTGGTGACTGACATTGCGTCTGGCTATGATCATATAGCTGGTGCCATAGGAGGTGCATTGGCGGCGTATTATGGCGCGGATTTTTTGTGTTATGTAACCCCTGCTGAGCATTTGAGGTTGCCCACGGTTGAGCATGTGATAGAGGGTGTTATAGCGTCTAAAATAGCGGCCCATGCGGCTGACTTGGCAAAGGGTATGGGGTATGCACGTGAGATGGATGACAAGATGTCGAGGGCGAGAAAGGAACTTGACTGGACCATCCAGATTGAGATGTCCGTGAATCCTAAGAAGGCAAAGGCCTTGAGGAATTCCAGCGAGATAGGTCAGGATGAGGTCTGCACCATGTGTGGCGAGTTCTGCGCCATTAAGACCATCAAGGACTCAGGCCTTTAAACCAATGTAAACTGGCTGGAGAGTGGAGGCCAGGATAGAAAGACATGAAGAGTCCCCTTGTAGTAATTATTACAGGTTTGTCAGGTTCAGGTAAATCCACGGCGTTGAGGGTAATGGAGGACTCTGGCTTTTTCTGCATGGACAACATACCTATAGATCTACTCATGAAATTGACTGAGGTATATGACTTTGCTTACCTCAACATATCAAAACTTTGCATTGGTATGGATGTAAGGGGTGGTGCCGGACAATTCTTAGAGGGGGTTCCAAAGGCCTTTGACCTCTTTCGTTCACTTGTAGGTGAATTCAAGCTGATCTTCCTTGAGGCTGATAAAAAAACCCTTGTTAATAGGTTTAAGGAAACCAGGAGGAGACATCCCTTGAGTGACATGTATCCTGACCTTATGTCCGCCATAGATGCCGAGATCTCCATAATGTATAGACTTAAACATATGGCGGACTATGTACTCGATACGAGCCATATGAATATCCATGAACTTGAGGCAAAGGTGGCTGAGATTGCATCCAGCCTTGACAAATCAAGAGAGATATATATACAAGTTATCTCTTTTGGTTTTAAGAAAGGCATACCCATAGACGCCGACATGCTGATGGATGTACGTTTTCTCCCTAATCCGTACTTTGAGGATAAACTTAAAGATAAAACAGGGAGGGACAGGGATGTGAAAGAATACATACACTCTACCCGTGATTACAAGGATTTTATAGAAAGGTGGAGGGAGCTTATAAGGTTTATTGTACCATGTGTGAAAAGGGAGGGAAGATCCTATTTCACCATAGCAATTGGTTGCACGGGGGGTAGACATAGATCGGTCAGCATAGCGGAGGAGACAGGGGATATAATCAGGCAGGCAGGTTTTAACTGCGAGGTCAGGCACAGAGATCTTGATTGAGGGATGACGAATGGTAGGTATTGTAATAGTAGCACACGGTGAGCTTGCCAAGGCACTTCTTGAGACGGCTTGCATGATAGTGGGCCCTGTAGACAGATGCGAGGCATGCACATTTGCCCAGGATAAGAGTGCAGAGGGTCTCAGGAAGATGCTAAGAGATGCAATAAAGAAGGTGGATGTAGGTGAAGGGGTGATGATACTTACCGACATGTTTGGTGGGACCCCTTCCAATATATCACTTTCTTTCCTGGAACAGGACAGGGTAGAAGTTGTAACGGGTGTAAATCTACCCATGGTAATATATGCACTCACAAAGAGAGAGGGCAAGAAACTGGGAGAACTGGCACAGATACTTAAAAACAACGCATGCAGCAATATCTCTGTTGCATCCGAGATACTGTCTGCACCACCCAAGGGATGATGGACCTTCGACTAGTAAGGGTAGATGATAGATTTATCCACGGCCAGATACTTGAGGCATGGATACCATACCTGGGAGCTGACGGGGTCGTAATTATAAATGATCGCTTGAGTTCTGACGAGTTTCAAAAGTCTATCATGGAAATGGCATTGCCTGACAGGATTGCGTTCAAGGTAAGTTCTGTTGATGATGCCCCTAAACTCAAGGATAACGGCTTGTTTAAAGATAAAAAGGTCCTTATTATTGTATCTTCCTTGATGGATGCGTTCAACATATATAACCGCGGTATCACCTTTAACAGGTTAAACATAGGCAACCTCAAGGTACACAACGGGAGTTATCAGCTTTCCTTCTCTGTTTGGGTTGATAGTAAGGACATAGAGATAATAAAGTCACTGATGGCGGAGGGTGTATACGTGGCAGTGCAATCTGTACCCAGGGAGAGGGAGATAAACGTAGGTGACATACTTGAAATGATAAAACTATGATCTTCGAAGTACTGGCAAGTAGTGTCATAGGCTCTATTCTCTGGATGGACAGGGTATACGTGTTCCAGTTCATGATATCAAGGCCCATCATAATGGCACCCATACTGGGTCTTGTATTTGGAGATATTCAAACCGGTCTTCTTACTGGTGCATGCCTTGAATTATTATGGCTTAACAGTCCACCAGTGGGGTCTTTCCTGCCAGAGGATGAATCATTCTGCGCAGCAGTTGCAACGCCGGTTGCTTGCTATGTAGCCTCTACCATGGTGCCTAGTGCAGCAGCGGTCGGCCTCTCCCTCGTGCTCAGCATGCCTTCTGTATTCATTGGAAAGGCAATAGATGCCTACCAAAGAAGGTCCAGTGAAGCCCTTGTAGATGTACAAGAGAGTGATAGACTGGACAAGTGCATAGGTAAAAAATTGGGCAAGGCCCTAGTCCTGGCTTTTGTCCGGGTTTTTTCGGCCATATTTATTCTTTCTTTGGCACTGGTTGTGCTCGTTCGTTTTGTAGGACCGAGTATACCCAAAGACATGTATGCTGCATTGGCCTACATTCCATATCTCAGCATAACCATTGGGCTTGCTTCTCTTGTAAGGACGGGCCGTTCCCTAAGACTCGACATTGTGTCCTTCCTGATGGGCATGATGACAGTGTTCGCAATAGAATGGATCTGGTGAACATATCAGAAGTGCGGTTATCTGATTTCTCCGATATGATGGAGATAGAAAAACTGTCGTTCCCTGAGCCCTGGGATATAGACACATTCCTTGCCACGTACACAGATGCCCGGTGCAAGGGGCTTTCAGCAAGGGTTGAAGATGCAGTGGTGGGATATTGCCTGGCAACAGACATGAGAGATATATTGCACGTTTTAAACCTTGCCGTGCATCCGGATTTCAGACGTAGGGGGATAGCAAAGAAGCTGGTAGGAG
>QMLJ01000253.1 GCA_003643935.1 Deltaproteobacteria bacterium
GAGTGCGAAGATGCAGGCCTTGTCCTGCCTGATTTATCCGATGACATTATTAAGGACCTGGACACGCACCTCCCGGAATTCTGGAACAGGTCAAATCCGATAGATATAGTGGGGGAGGGAGATTATGATCTGTATATTCACATCTTAGAAGTCCTTGCCAGATGGGATGAGATAGACTCCATAATTGCCTTGGGAATTGTTGGAAGGTCAAGTTACCTGGAAGACTTCATTGAGTGTCAAGAGAAAATAGACGGCAAACTGTTCAGCAGAGAACTTAAGTTGTCTTTGCTAAAGGACCAGCTGAAGTCAGAAAGGCGAGTTATGACAGAGGTAGCCCGCATGCAGAGCCAGACAAAGAAACCCATTGTTGTGGTATCTCTCTCTGAGGGAGGACTGTCCATAGTAGATACAGAATACGGGAGAGCTCTCAGCCTCTCTACACCAGAGGAAGCGGTAAGTATCATTGCACATATGGTTAATTACCGTGCATACCTTGATCGCGCCTAAGGAAAAAGAGGCGCGCACGAAGGCGTATTGAGATTTCATTGACTTTCCAAGTGGGATTCATTAAAGTCTCCTTATTATGATATTGGATTGGAGAGACATCTACCAGGATAAGTTAACTGATGCTACTACAGCTTTAATGAATATAAAGAAAGGCTCTCGAGTTTTTATTGGCTCTGCTTGCGGAGAGCCCCAACTCCTTGTAAAGAAGCTTATAGATATTGCACCAGATTTGGCAGACGTCGAGATTATTCATTTTCTTGATATTGGAAAGGCATCCTATACAGAGGAGCGTTTTACAAATAACTTTCGTCACAACACGTTATTTATAGGATCTGGTGCCAGAAAGGCTATCCAGGAAGGAAGAGCAGATTACACCCCGTGCTTTCTTTCCGAGATACCTCTTTTAATGCAAAGGAAAAGGATACCTATTGATACAGCGTTGATAACCGTGTCTCCTCCAAACAAATCCGGATTCGTTAGTCTGGGTGTATCGGTTGATATTACCAAGACAGCTGTTGAACTTGCTGATTATGTTATAGCAGAGGTAAATCCAAACATGCCACGAACAATGGGCGATAGCTTTGTCCATGTGAAAGAAATTGATGCATTTGTAGAAAACAACGAGCCGATATTGGAATTTCGACAAGAAGCCCCAGGAGACATAGCAAAAACGATAGGAGAATATATCTCTGAATTGATTGACAATGGATCCACCATACAGACAGGTATAGGAAGGATCCCTGGTGCGGTTTATCCCTATCTATTAAATAAAAAAGATTTGGGGGTTCATACAGAGGTCTTTACAGAAGCAATTATAGACTTGATTGAGGCAGGGGTTATAACGGGTAAGAAAAAAAACCTTCATCCGGGCAAGGTAGTTGCTAGTTTTTGTCTGGGTACAAAGCGTTTGTATGACTACATAGATGACAATCCCTTATTTGAGTTTCATCCATCACACTATGTAAACGATCCAATTGTGATTGCGAGGAATGATAAGATGATATCCATCAATGCAGCCCTAACAGTAGACCTTTCAGGCCAGGCCTGCGCAGATTCCATAGGATTCAAATTTTATAGTGGCATTGGTGGTCAGGCTGATTTTGTCCGTGGATCAGTCATGTCAAAAGGAGGTAAGTCAATTATAGTGCTACCATCAACTACAGAGGACGGCAAGAAATCTAGGATTGTTCCATACATCCAACCAGGTGGTGGTGCGGTTGTGACTCGGGGAGACATACATTATGTTATAACAGAATACGGCATTGCTTATCTGCACGGTAAGTCTGTTAGAGATAGGGCACTAGCTCTTATAACTATAGCTCACCCTGATTTTCGTGAGGAGTTACTAGAGGCAGCTAAAGAACAAAATTATGTGTACAAAGATCAAATCGTTCCCAAAACCGTTTATCCAAAGAAATATGAGACATACTGGAAGGATAAAAATAACCAAGAAATATTTTTCCGCCCCTTGAAGCCTACAGATGAAAGGGGTATACAGGAATTGTTTTACTCTTTACCTGAGCAGGATGTTCATACACGGTTTTTCACTCATCTCAAGGCACTTCCCCATAAGGTGGCCCAGCCATTGGCGGTTATTGATTATATGGATAAGATGGCTATTGCAGGTACGATAGGAGAAGAGGGTCCAGAAGGTAGGGAACAGATCATTGCTGTGGGCCGATACTTTAGAGACCCAAACACAAATATGGCAGAGGTTGCATTTACTACGCATCATGATTGGCAAAATCGAGGGATCGGTACATTCTTACTGAGGTATTTGATAAATATTGCCATAGAACACAATATAAAAGGCTTTACTGCAGATGTATTGGCTGAGAACGAACGTATGATGCGCGTCTTTCATAAAGCCGGATATCCCTTGAGATCTAGGCTGGAATACGGTGTATACGAATTAGAACTGCATTTTGACGAATCGCCTCCACACACAACATAAAACACATCACTTTTGGTCAGGCACTTGTTGCGGTGTTGCATAGTCCTCCATTTCGGTAATCCCGGTGTTTGGGATTCGCTCATAGGGCTTGCCCCCATGTATCTCATAAACTCGTCCTCTGCGTATTACTGCAAGAACCTCCAGTTCAACGTGGTCAAGGAAATCGCCAAGATCTTCAAACTGATTACTACTTTCATCCAGCTCGTCCGCAAATGTTTCTTGATTTTTAACCTCTTGCTCTGTTGTATATAGTGGACCACAAACTCGCTGGACAGTTGCGTAATGGTTTTCTCTCCACGCACAGATTCAAGGGCAACCTTCTTTTCTTTCCTATCATCGTGCCCTATATCCTCCTTCCTTTTAGACCCACGATGGACTATAAATGTACCTTATTACACTGTCCAGTTTTTTGGGGGAATTATACTCACAAGCCTCTGAATCCTCTTTCGGCTCACTTTGTAGCCCAGTCCTCTCAGATACTTCCTCATCTTCCTGGACCCATAAAAGGGATATTAGTGGACCTCCTTTCTAAGAATTGCCTTCTTCACTTTAACATATTGTCCCATTTTGGGGATCCACTATAGTATACCACCAGGCTGTAAGGCAACTAGTGCTTGACTTGTGCATCGCATAATACTATGGTTTAAAAAATCTGTTAGGAATAGATTATGAGAATTATAAAAAAATACAAAAATCGTATTATGTATGACACCAAGGCAGCTATGCCTGTCACACTTCACCAACTAGCAGATA
>QMLJ01000254.1 GCA_003643935.1 Deltaproteobacteria bacterium
AAATCTACATTGACATGTAAAGAACATACCTACTATTATGATTAACAGAGAGGGAAGACAAATGGCAAAAGAGACTAGAAAGGATATACTCAAGGCACCGGACGAGTTTAAGGTTGTCATGGATAGGTCACTTAAATGGATAAAGACTCACATGCAGACCTTTATTATCACGGTTATTATCGTGTTTGGCCTAGTCAGCGCATTCCTGGGCTTTTACTCCTGGAAAGCAAACAGGCAGATCCAGGCATTTGAGATGTACTTCAGCAACGGACAAGCTAAAGAGATGCTGGTTGAAAAGTACCCTGATACAGTAGCCGGGCGCCTCGCTATGCTGAGATTAGCAGCATATTCTTACGCAAGGGGAGACCTCAAGGATACAGAAAAGTGGGCACAGGAATTCTTAAATAAATGGAACAAAAAAGATATATTCTACTACGAGGCCCTATTAATACTCTCTTGTAAGTATATGGATAGTGGTGATGTGCCCAAGGCTATTGGTCTCCTTGATAAATGCATAGAATCTGCCCCGGAAGGCATAAAAAACCAGGCACTATTCTACAAAGGTATTGCATTAAAGAACACGGGTAAGGACTCAGAGGCAGCGGGTATTTTCAAAAAGATAGGCGGGCAATACAAATACCTGGCCGAGATATACATCAGCGAGATGGGCCAGGTGAAAGGGAACAAACAGCATGCAAGGTAAAAAGGGCCAGATGAATGCCAATTTCTTGAAAAGTGCTGCGCTATGGGTGGTAATAGCACTCATAATGGTTATGCTCTTTCACCTGTTCAATCAACCTGCCCCGCAAATAAAAAAGTTCGCATTCAGCGAGTTCATACAAGCGCTGGACCAAGATAAAATAAAAGAGGTAACCATAGAGGGACACAAGATAAAGGGTCTTATGAAGGATAAGACCCCGTTTGAGACATACGCGCCTGATGATCCGAAGTTGGTCGAAAGGCTTATGAATAAAAATGTTATAATCTCGGCAAAACCCACAGAGGAAAATCCGTGGTACATGTCGGTACTAATATCATGGATACCCATGATGCTTCTCATAGGTGTATGGGTATTATTCATGCGCCAGATGGGCTCAGGCGGTGCAAAGGCCATGAGTTTTGGCCGAAGCAGGGCAAAACTCATGACACAGGACAAGATGAGGGTGACGTTTCACGACGTTGCAGGGGTCGATGAGGCAAAGGAAGAACTGGTAGAGATCATAGAATTCCTAAAGGAACCTAAGAGGTTCACAACCCTGGGTGGAAGGATACCAAAGGGCGTTCTTTTACTTGGACCACCGGGAACGGGCAAGACTTTGCTAGCAAAGGCTGTTGCTGGCGAAGCTGGAGTACCCTTCTTCAGTATGTCCGGCTCTGACTTTGTGGAGATGTTCGTGGGCGTGGGTGCATCCCGCGTTAGAGACCTCTTTGCCCAAGGAAAGCAGAATGCCCCGTGCATTATATTTATTGACGAGATAGATGCTGTAGGACGCCATAGAGGGGCAGGCCTGGGCGGTGGCCATGACGAAAGGGAACAGACGTTGAACCAGTTGCTCGTTGAGATGGATGGATTTGAGTCAAACGAAGGGGTTATATTGATGGCAGCAACAAATAGACCTGATGTGCTTGATCCTGCACTCTTAAGGCCGGGTAGATTCGATAGACAGGTCGTTGTGCCGAGCCCTGATGTAAAGGGCAGGGAAGGCATACTAAGGGTACACACAAGGAACATACCACTTGATGAGGACGTTAACCTAGAGATACTTGCCAAGGCAACTCCGGGTTTCTCCGGTGCAGACCTTTCAAACCTTGTAAACGAGGCCGCTCTTCTAGCTGCCAGAAAGGGCAAGAACAAGGTCTCAATGGAAGACCTTGAGATGGCAAAGGACAAGGTATTGATGGGGGTTGAGCGGAAGAGCATGGTGATATCCGAGACAGAAAAGAGGTGCACGGCTTACCACGAAGCCGGCCACACGCTTGTTGCCAAGAAACTCCCCAATGCAGATCCTGTCTACAAGGTGAGTATAATCCCAAGAGGCAGGGCCATGGGGATCACCCAGCAACTCCCCATTGATGACAGGCATACGTATACCAAGGATTACCTGCTGGACACAATAACTGTGCTCATGGGAGGAAGGGTAGCAGAGGAAGAGGCCATCGGCACACTTACGACTGGTGCGGGTAATGACATAGAACGAGCTACGGACATGGCAAGGCATATGGTAACGGAGTGGGGTATGAGCGAACTTGGGCCACTGAACTTCGGCAAGGTGGAAGAAGAGATGTTTCTTGGTAGAGAGATATCCAAGCGTGTCGATTTCAGCGAGGAGACAGCAAGGAAGATCGACGAGGAGGTAAGAAAGATAATTATCTCCTGCTATAAAAAGGCAAAAGATATCATACTGAATAATATTAATGCCCTGCATAAGATAGCAGGGCTGCTACTGGAGAAAGAGGTGATCGATGGCTCGGAGATCGAAGAAATCATCAGAGGAGAAGCCTCTTCCTGATGTACGCGTCTTAAGAAACCCTGACAAGAAAACTCTGCTGAACATTGGCGTGGATCCTCATTCTGTGGATATCCTCCTTGCAAAGACCGTGCAACGGTTTCTTCTCTTAACGGGCGTAAGGCCATACATGGCCAATATACTCAAGCAGACCATGTTATCCATTGGTGGTGATGTCGCTGTGCACAGAGATGTAATATCGGGTAAGATTGAGAGAAGCAATTGTCTGATTATAGGCGATCTCCGTCATTACAGGCGCCTACTTGAAAAGTTGAACCATCAACCTGGATTCAGGCAGCTCTGCTCCATTATGGAGGAGAAGGCCTTCAAGGATGAAGATGGGCTGGTACTTGATCTGTGCGGGAAAAGGTTCGGGTGGGATGTAAAACCCGTTATAATGGGTATCTTGAATGTAACAGATGACTCCTTCTCTGATGGAGGCCTTTGGAATGATACAGAGAAGGCATATAGGCATGCCATGGAAATGCTTGAACAGGGAGCGGAGATAATAGACGTGGGTGGTGAGTCTACTAGACCCGGATCACAGGCCATAGGTGAGGAAGAAGAGTTAAAAAGAGTTATACCGGTCATAGAGAAAATAGCCTCATCCACAAGCACACCCATAAGCATAGACACGCAGAAGTCTGGTGTTGCAAGTAGGGCCATTGATTCAGGCGCATCTATCGTGAACGACGTAA
>QMLJ01000255.1 GCA_003643935.1 Deltaproteobacteria bacterium
CTACCTCATTGCGAGTGGTAGTGTAATAAAGAAGGGTGATAAGATACTGGAAATCCAGTACAATGCACATGACATAACCTACATGAAGGAGGCAAGAAAGACCATAGACGAACTAAGAGAAAGACTTAAGAGCATCATAGAATCCAGCCCGAACATAATTATATGCCTTGACCGTAATGCCAAGATCATTCTTGTAAACCCTGTATGTGAGAAGATATTCAACAGGCCACAAGATAGCCTTGTGGGCCGGGATTTTTTCTCTATAGATCCTTCCATGGAACGTTACAGGAAGTATTTTGAGAAGGTGCTAGAGAAGAACAAGTCTGTCATCCTGCCTGAAGAAACGCTAACAAATAATTCCAACAAGGTGTTCAGCATAAATATATATCCACTTGCCGTGTCAGACGGTGTTGTGGGAATGGTCTTTACAGCGGTCGATGTAACAGACAAGAAACACATGGAACTACAGCTTCTGCATGCACAGAAGATGGAGACAATTGGTGAGCTCTCGAGCGGGTTTGCACATGATCTCAACAATATACTAACCGGGATAGTGGGAAACCTGAACATGCTGAGACTGGCTCAAGATAATGAAAAAAAGGAACACTATTTGGATACACTAGAAAACATAACAGAAAGAGCCAGGAACCTTGTACACCAAATCCTCACATTCTCAAAGAAACACGAGGGAAGTCCTGAAAACTTACCTGTTAAGAAAGCAATCGAAGAGGTGGTGAGCATTGCTGCGAAATCCATTCCAAAGAACATTGAACTCAAATATACCGATCTGCCGACTAATTACAGCGTATACATGGACCATACCCAGCTTACACAGGTCTTGTTAAACCTGATAATAAATGCAAGGGATGCGATAGGCGGCAAGCAGGGAGGCAAGATAACAATCAATGCATCCAAGGTGCACGTAGACGCAGACAGCAGAAGACGCTACTTGCTGCCTTCAGAAGGTATGTTTGTAAAGATAGATGTCACAGACAACGGGTGCGGAATAACCAAGGATATACTGCCAAAGATATTTGACCCCTTTTTCACGACAAAGACAAAGGGACTTAACAAGGGAACAGGGCTAGGGCTTTCCATGACATATAACATAGTTAAGAACGCAGGTGGTTCCATTGTTGTCTATTCAGAACAGGGCGTTGGGACACGATTCACCATACTTCTTCCACTATCAAAGGGAGATGAGATATCCCTTGGTGGGACAAGTGGAAGGACCAAGGTACATGTCAAGCCCAAAGGAGGGGGCAAGAAGATACTCTTGGTAGACGACGAAGACATGATTCGTGACATAGGCAAAGAGATGCTTGAGACGCTTGGTTATGTTGTAACAACGGCTGTAAACGGCAGGGACTGTCTAGAGATACTCAAGAAGAACAATAACTTTGACCTTGTCATACTAGATATGATCATGCCTGATCTTGATGGGCCACACACCCTAAAGGAGATGGAGAGGCATAACATAAATACAAAGGTCGTGATATCGTCTGGATTCTCCTTTGAACATGAAGAAAATGTGGACCTTATAGAAAACCCAATGGTAGTGGCCAGGCTAAACAAACCATTCAGCATGGGGGAACTTTCAAGCCTGGTAGAAGAGGTACTCTCCTAAAGAAAAAATCTTTAGAGAAAATGCTGTTAAATCTATTATTGGACCTGCCGATAATAAACTAGAGGTGTGTATAGATGCAGTTGGATGATACTATGCAAGGTGTAGTTTCTTCCATTGATATTCAACAGATGCTTGCTGCCCTGGATGATATGCAGTGTGCTGTATATCTTAAAGATACCAAGGGGCTCTACCTCTGGCTGAACAATGCCTGCGCCAACATGCTAGGCGTGAGCAGTCCAGTTGATGCCATTGGAAAGACTGACTTCGAGTTTTTCTCCGAGAAATTTGCACAGAGGAACATGGATAGGTTTGCGCAAGTTGTCAACACTGGCTCTTCTGATGAAAGGCTTGACTCCATAATATACCCCGAGGGTGAATTGATGTGGGTTATAATATCAGAGGCCGTTATCATGAAGCATGGTGGCATTCGAGGTGTTATCGGTGTGATTATGGATGTCAACAGCATTGTAGAGGCCTCGAGGACATCCGAGGAGGAGAAGAATACCTATGAAGACCTGTTCGAAAACGCAAACGAGATGATCATAACAACAGATACAAATGGATTCATAACAAGGCTGAACCGCAAGGCAAGCGAGATAGCAGGTTATACAAATGTCGAGCTATTGGGTAAAAACATCATAGAGATAGCACCAAGTGAGGACAAGGAACATTACTTCGAGATCTGGAGGCATGTGACCAAGGGAAAGCAGTACTTCAGGGAGGAAAGGATACTTACCAAGGATGGGGATATAAGGCAGATGCTAGTAAGTGGTAGGCCGGTTGTAAAGGATGGTAACCTCATTGCACTGCACTTTAATGCCCAGGACATAACCGATTACAGGAACCTACAAAGAAAACTACTCCCCACGGCAAAGGCCGAACTTATAGAGGGTTTTGCAGCAAGTATTGCCCATGAGTTCAGGAACCTCACCATGGTAATAACAGGATATTCAGAGCTGGTCTTAAAGTCACTAGGACCAGGCAGTCCTGTCTACGACAAGGTTCAGCAGATTTACAAAACCGGGGAAAAAGCCTTAAAGCTGGCTGATAACATGCTATCCTTCGGTGAGTCCAGCGACTCAGGAATCAGGGCTATAGATGTGAACGAGGAGATATCACGCCTGGAATTCCTGCTTGAGAAACTGGTCGGGGAGAACATCGAACTTTCAGTGGAGCTGGGTCGTGCTACACCAAAGATAAGGATTAACCCCTCACACCTTGTCCAGGTAGTAATGAACCTAGTAATAAATGCCAAGGGAGCAATGCCTGATGGAGGAGACATCACGGTAATAACCAGTGATGTGAGGATAGACAAGGAGAATGAACATGCCTACCCGGGGCTCAAACCCGGGAGATATGCATCCATAACTGTAAAGGATACAGGTAGAGGGCTAGGCGGAAAGGTCCAGAGGGAGTTCATGGAGCCATTCTTAGAACAGTCCAAAGGTACCATTGGTTCCGGGCTCTCAACCGTTTACAGCATTATAAAAGATATGGGCGGTGATATACTAATTGAGAGCGAACCCGACAAGGGTAGCTCTTTCACCCTTTTTATCCCGTCCATCACTGAGGAGACA
>QMLJ01000256.1 GCA_003643935.1 Deltaproteobacteria bacterium
CTTGGTAGAAAGGAGACAGTCTTGGAGGAACAGGAACCTTTTGTGTTAGGTGGGCTCGAACAGTACAATGCTGGTCAGTACGTGTTGAATAGACTTATGGAAGGAGTTCAGCCTGCAAGGCTTTACCCGCTTATGAGGGCTTCTGGTATGTTACCTCATGGTAATGTCGGGCATTATGTGTACAAGCAGATAGAAACCAGAGCCAAGAGACTTATAAATATAGCAAGAATGTTGTCATTAAAAATACCTTATGAATACCAACGGGTAGAGTTAGAGATAGATGGTTTTAGGATTGAAGGCCAGGTAGGGCCGGTATCAGAGAACGGGGTGTTCATATCAAGGTACGCAAAGGTACGGCCAAGTGATCACGTGTGTCTCTGGATAAATCATTTGATTTATAGCCTGGCCAATGGAGAGAATGGTGTAAAGAGTTATATACTTGGCAGGAATGAAATGTGGGAATATGGCCCTGTTGATGATCCAAATACACAGCTTGGCTTACTTTTGAAATTCTACTGGGAGGGGCTCTCGGATGTACTACGCTTTTTTCCTAGGACATCTTGGGAATTTGCTAAGAGCTTGAGAAAAGGAAAAAGTGAGACCGAGGCCCTAACATATGCTCGCAAGAAGTGGGAGGGCAATGATTACGAATTTGGAGATAGACACGATCCATATATTGGACTGTGTTTTTCCTCTATTATACCATTAGATGATAATTTCAAGGAGGTAACGAAAGAAATAATGTTTCCTATAATGGAAGCGTGTAAAAAGTATGGTGACTGAATTTAATGCCCTTAGTTCGCCCCTTGAAGGGCGTAACCTCATAGAGGCAAGTGCAGGTACTGGCAAGACCTATACCATATCAGCGCTTTTCCTGAGACTGGTGCTGGAGCAGGAACTTGGCGTTGACCAAATACTGGTCGTTACATTCACAGTATCCGCAACCCAAGAGTTGAAAGCCAGGATAAGGACAGTTCTTAATAAAGCTTTGAGCGCATTTTCATTAGGCGGTAGTGATGATGTTTTCCTGGATGGCATTGTGAAGAGATCTGGGAACAAACAGCGTTCTATGGAGCTATTGCGTGATGCAATCAACACGCTGGATGAGGCAAATGTATATACAATCCATGGCTTCTGCAAGAGAGTGCTTATGGACAATGCTTTTGAAAGCAAGGCACTGTTTGACACCGAGATGATAACAGACCAGTCAGAACTGGTAAAAGAGGTTCTCAGTGATTTTTGGAGGAGGGAAATAGCGACCAAACTACCGGAAGAGGTGGTGGCATACATTGGTTTAAAGCCCGATGAGTTGCTAAGGTTCTTAACCAAGGCCCTTGCATACCAGGATGCAAATGTTGTCATGCCTAGTGCCTTACCGTCTGCGAGTGAAGTAGATAGAACTGTAGCCGAGTACAGGGATGCATTTAAGGAGCTCAAAGAAGGGTGGCTGGCTTATAGAGGGGAGATTGCAGATATATTCCATGGCCCTGGTTTGTACAAGAATATTTATGGGGACGGCAAGGCAGATAAGTTTATCCGTTGCATGGACGAGTATGTGGCTTCGGACGGCATGGGTCTCCCTCTATTCAAAGATTTCAAAAAGTTCACAACAAGCGGTATCAAGTGCACGAAGGGCTACAATGTACCAAAGCACGAATTCTTTGATTTATGCGAAAGACTATATGAAAAGGCCTGTATACTATCTGATGTGGCAGATAGGTATGCTCTCTACCTCAAGGGTGAGCTCATACTCTTTGCAAGAAAAGAGTTGAAACAAAGGAAGCAGAGACTTAATGTTCAATACTTTGACGACCTTTTGAGCAGTGTTAGGGATGCACTGGATGGTAAAGGCAAGGCCGATCTTATACAATCAATAAGAAGCAAGTACCGTGCCGTACTCGTAGATGAATTCCAAGATACCGACCCAGTGCAATATGCCATATTCAGTAGGCTTTTTGAAAGGGATACAATACTTTTCCTGATAGGTGATCCAAAGCAGGCCATCTACAGCTTCAGGGGGGCTGACATATTTTCATACATCAAGGCCTCGAAAAACGTGGATAATAAGTACACGCTCTCAAGAAACTGGAGATCTTCTCCTGGCCTGATTGATGCCGTCAATACCATTTTTATTAATGCAGATAATCCATTTGTTTACGACGATATACCATATACACCTGTCCAAGCGGCTGAGGCCGAAAGTGAAACACTGGATGTTGTAGGGGATAGTGATTCCCCGCTGAGACTGTGTTTTCTTGAACATGATGGTCAGCATGTTATACCAACCAGGGAGATGGCTGAAAGGCTTGTAGTTGACGCGGTGGTTTCCGAGATATCAAGACTGCTTAACCTGTCCGCCAGGCAAAAGGCTCACATAGTTTGTAGGTCTTCTGAACCAGACAGTAGGCCTCTTAAGCCAGGAGACATTGCCGTCCTCGTGTCAACCCATGCACAGGCAAGGGAAGTCAGGGATAGGCTTAAAGACTTGGGGATACACTCGGTTATACACAGTGACCTCAATGTGTTTGACTCGCACGAGGCATCCGAGATGGCACGGGTACTGGCAGGTATTGAAAATCCAGGTAACGAGAGTCTTGTAAAGGCAGCCCTTGCAACAGATATTATGGGCTTTAAAAACCAGGACATCGAAAAGTTTATGGAAGCAGAAAAGGACTGGGAGGACGTCCTGATACGGTTTCAAGACTATCATGAATCATGGTTAAGCCATGGTTTCTTTAGGATGTTCAGGACGTTTCTTTCCAGGGAGGGTGTGCCTGTAAGATTGCTATCCTTGAAGGATGGTGAACGGAGGTTAACTAACGTACTTCATCTGGCCGAACTCCTACACCGGGCCTCTATTGAGAAGAAACTGGGCATGGGTGGGCTTTTGAAATGGTTTTATTCTGAGATGGATCCCTCTACAACCAGGCTGGATGAAAACCAGTTAAGGCTTGAGAGCGATGAGGATGCGCTCAAGGTAGTCACGATACACAAGAGTAAGGGCCTGGAGTACCAGGTTGTATTCTGCCCGTTCCTTTGGAGGCTTTCCGTATCCGTCAAGGAAAAAGCTCTCATGTTCCATGACAAAGACATGGTCTTGAATATTGACCTGGATCTGGACAAGTCTAATCCAAACAGGAAGATAGCCGAGAGGGAAATACTTGCAGAGAACATAAGGCTCATGTACGTTGC
>QMLJ01000257.1 GCA_003643935.1 Deltaproteobacteria bacterium
GTTTCTCTTGATGAGAATCCCAAGACAAGGGCATTCCATGGCCTGATGCGTACCTTGATAAATAACATGGTGGTTGGTGTAAGCCAGGGATTCAAAAAGAATCTTAAGGTGTCGGGTGTAGGATACAGGGCACAGGTAAGCGGAAATAAACTTGTTTTAAACGTGGGTTATTCACACCCCATCGAATTTCCATTGCCTGAAGGAATCAGCGCAAGCGTATCCAAAGATGGGGTTATAGAGGTCTCAGGTATTGACAAGCAGGTTGTAGGGGACGTGGCAGCAAGGATTCGCAAGGTAAGGCCGCCTGATGCCTACAAGGGTAAGGGAATCAGGTACGTAGATGAGCATGTTGTGCTCAAACCGGGTAAGAGTGCTGTAAAGGCCTAGTTTTACGGGGGGAATGTCTTGTCTAGTATGAATTCTGATCATAGAAGGCTTGTACGTAGAAAGAGGATAAGAGATAAAATAAAGGGTACAGCTGAGAGGCCGAGGCTGAGTGTATATAGGGGAAACAGAAATATATACACCCAGATAATAGATGATACTGAGGGTAGAACCTTGGTTAGCGCGTCAAGCATGGAGGCCAGCGTAAGATCCAAAGTCAAAGGTTTTACAGTTGAGACTGCAAAGGCAGTGGGAGAGTTGTTGGCAGAGAAGGCAAAGGAAAGGGGTATCTCAAAGGTCGTTTTTGACCGTGGTGGATACAAGTACCATGGTAAGGTAAAGGCCCTAGCCGATGGAGCAAGGGCCGGCGGTCTTGAATTCTGATCAGGGAGTAAAGAAGCGCTTATGTATGATACAGACAGGCAGGATGAACAGTTAATAGACAAGGTTGTTCACATCAACAGGGTCTCCAAGGTCGTAAAAGGGGGAAAAAGGTTCCGTTTCAGCACATTGGTCGTGGTTGGTGATGGAAACGGAAGTGTTGGACACGCCATTGGAAAGGGTAAAGAGGTAACAGTTAGTATAAGAAAGGGCGTGGAAAAAGCAAAGAAGGCCATGATCAAGATACCGTTGGTGGAAGGCACCCTTCCTCACGAGATAATTGGTGAATATGGTGCTGGAAAGGTGCTGCTGAAACCTGCATCTGAGGGTACAGGCATCATTGCCGGTAGTGCGGTCCGCGCGATAATGGAGGCTCTAGGTGTGCGTAACGTGGTTGCAAAGTGTCTTGGCTCACGTAACTATCATAATGTTGTGCGTGCCACCTTCAATGCCCTTGAAAGTCTGGAGACAGTTGAACAGGTAGCTGCTAGACGTTCTCTTGACCTTGATTACGTTAAGAAATACTACACAAAGGGGTAAAGTTTTGGCAGGTCAAATAAAGGTGATATTAAAGCACTCAGTTATAGGTTCCACAGCCAAGCAGAGGGAAATTGTGAGATCACTGGGGCTTGGCAAACGAGGTAGCTGGAAGATACACAAGGACAACCCTAGCGTAAGAGGTGCCATAAGAAAGGTGGCTCACCTTCTTGAGTGGGAGGAGGTATAAGGGATGCTGGATCTATCAAACCTACAGGTGCGGCCTGGTTCCAAGCGAAAGGCAATAAGGCTTGGAAGGGGCAACGGTTCCGGACACGGTGGTACGTGCGGTAGGGGGACAAAGGGGCAAAAATCGCGTTCTGGGGGATCCATTGCGCCTTGGTTCGAGGGCGGCCAGATGCCCATATACAGAAGGTTACCTAAGAGGGGTTTCAAGAACAGGTTTAAGGTGGAGTATGCTGTGGTTAATATTAAGGATCTCCTGGATTTTGAACCAGATAGCGTGGTAGACCGTGATGCGCTTGTTCAAAAAGGAAAGATAGGACGTAAGGACGAGAGAGTAAAGCTCCTTGCCATGGGGGATATAGATTTCGCACTAAAGATAAGGTTAAGCAAGGCATCGAAGGCTGCTGTTGAGAAGATAAAAAATGCAGGTGGAACCTTCGAGCCTGTAGAGGAAGATTAATGGCAACAGCCCTTGAAAACATAGGGAAAATCCCAGAACTGCAGAGAAGGATACTTTTTACCCTGTTCATGCTCTTCATGTACAGGATAGGCATACACATACCAACGCCTGGTATCGATTCGACCGTAATGGCCGAGTGGTTCGACCAGCAACGTGGAACCCTTTTAGGCATGTTCGATATGTTTTCCGGTGGTGGACTCAGGAGGCTATCTATATTTGCCCTGGGTATAATGCCATACATCAGCGCATCCATTATACTTCAGCTACTTGGAATGGTGGTACCCAGCATAGAGCAACTCCAGAAGGAAGGCGAGGCAGGAAGGCACAAGATCTCACAGTACACAAGATACGGGACTGTTCTGCTTTGCCTTGTCCAGGGGTATTTCATATCATATGGGGTTGAGCAGATGACTGGTCCTGGTGGAGAGGCGGTTGTGATCAACCCAGGTCTCGGCTTCAGGATGATTTCCACGCTTACTATGACCACGGGTACGGTCTTTCTTATGTGGATCGGTGAACAGATAACAGAGAGAGGTATAGGTAACGGCATATCACTCATTATATTTGCAGGTATCGTGGCGAGGATGCCTGTTGCCATATACAATACAACGAGGTTGACCAGAACAGGAGAGATGCCGTTTTTTGATCTGCTCATATTGATTGCCCTTATGATCACCGTGGTGGCCGGTATAGTATACGTTGAGACTGCGCAAAGGAGGGTACCAATACAATATCCAAAACAGATAAGGGGTCGCAAGGTATACTCAGGACAGAGCACGCATCTACCTTTGAAGATAAACACCTCTGGTGTTATACCACCTATATTTGCATCTTCGATAATAGTCTTTCCTGCCACCATAACACAATTCTTCCCGCAAGTTGGGTGGATGACAACGGTTGCAAAGTCCCTGAGACCAGGAAGCCTGGTCTACGGTATTATTTACGTGTTGGCGATTATATTCTTCACATATTTTTATACTGCGGTGGTGTTTAATCCAGCTGATGTATCGGATAATCTCAAGAAATATGGCGGCTACATACCTGGGATAAGACCTGGCAAAGCCACTGCTGAATACCTGGACAAGGTACTTTCGAGGCTTACGTTTGTAGGGGCAATCTACTTGTGCGTCGTGTGCGTACTGCCCCAGATACTTATTACAAAGGCAAATGCTCCATTTTACTTCGGCGGGACATCGCTTCTTATAGTGATAGGCGTTGCACTGGATACCATGA
>QMLJ01000258.1 GCA_003643935.1 Deltaproteobacteria bacterium
CGGATCGATGCTGAATCAAGTCCTTGTATACCAATGTTCACTCAACGATGTCTCGAGTACAGCATTTTTGTACGTTGCTATACCAAGAACAGATTGACAAGTCAGTCAAAAGTTAGTAAACTAGATTTAAGGTACAAGATATAAGATTCAAGGTCCAGATAGGGGAGAGGGATGCATCTTAAAGGCCAGTTACACATTCACACTACTTATTCAGATGGGGAAATGACACCTCAACAAGTGGCGGATCTTTACTCAAGGCTTGGTTACGATTTCATTGCAATAACAGACCATGACCACTTGCTGAAGCCCAGTTACAGAAGGGCCATAGAAGAGATAAAGACCGATATGATAGTATTTTATGGCATAGAACTTACAGTATTTACCCCGTTTGGTTATGTTCATGTAAATAGGATAGAGGGAGATGAAGAGATTCTCCACGTGTTCAATCATCCCCAGGACTACGACCTGAGCATCAAACAGACCATTGAGTGCATAGAGATAGTAAACAGGGAATTTCATATCGATGTTGTAGAGGTTACTGACCACGGTTTTCACACCCCTGCCTTTGACATACCCGAGATAGATTATCCAAAGCTTGCATCAGATGATGCCCATAACCGTAATGCCTGCGGAAGGGCATGGATAGAGATGGAGTGCCGTAGGGACAAGGATGATATAATAAGGGCGATTAAGAAAGGCGAGTTTTGGAATTGCTATACCAAGGCTCAAAGAGTTCTGTTAAAGGGCTGAGCTGTTATGTATCAGAAAATCCGTAAAAAGGAGGTAAGTTTATTTTATGAAGAGAGTTGCTATATGTGCTGTAGCACAGCACAAAAATGAATCGGACATCTGGTATAAGCGTTTTCAGGGTATGCTCCTGGACGTGCTCGAGGAAATCCAGGCCAAGACAGGCATGGATTTTTCAGAGGAAAAAGGGGTGAAGAGCATTGTATCCTGCTCTGACGACGTATTTGATGCACGTACCATATCAGATAACGGTGTTACAGATGTACTGGGTGCCCATTACAGGGAAGAAGAGAAGATAGCCCAGGAAGGTCTGAACGCGGTTGGTTATGCCATGTCCATAATACTCTCAGGTCATGAAGACTTGGTGTACCTGGCAGGTCACTGCAAGGAATCACAACCCGAGAGTAGGGATATGTGCACCAACCTGGCATATGATCCCTTTTACGGCAGGTCTGTGGGCCTAGACTTTACAAATGTCGCAGCACTCCAGGCAAGGGAATACATAGGGAGATCCGGTATTACAGACGAACACCTCGCAGACGTGGTGGTGAGGTCAAGACAATGGGCGGCAAGAAATCCCTATGCAAATGCAACAGAACTTGTGGAAAAGGGCGAGGTAATGGCATCACCCATGTTGTGTGATCCCATAAGAAAGTTGCATGCCTATCCTGTATCAGATGGTGCCGTAGGGATGCTTTTGGCATCAGAAGAAAGGGCAATGGAGTTTACAGACAACCCTGTCTGGATAACGGGTTTTGCAAACTGCATGGATAGCTATTTCCTTGGCGATAGGGATCTTGCAAGTAACTTTGCCTTGAAAAGGGCAGCAGCGAATGCGTACAGGCGTGCAGGTATAAAGGATCCGAAGAAGTCCATTGACCTTGTAGAGCTCATGGATGCATTTGCATATCAGCAGCCCATGTGGCTTGAGGGACTGGGCTTTTGCGAGGAAGGAGGCGGTGCGCGATTCATAGAAGAAAACGGACCGGCTGAGTATAATGTCAACCTTTCAGGGGGTATGCTTGCAGGAAACCCCGTGATGCTGGGCGGACTTTACAGGGCGGCAGAGGCTGTTCTACAGTTGAAAAAGGAAGCCGGTGAACACCAGGCCGCTGACGTGAAGAGGGCTGTTGCACACTCTACAACAGGCGGTGCAGGACAGTTCCATACTGTGCTGGTGCTGGAGATATAGGGAGGTTATCATGGCTAAGAAGAAAAATAGAAATGTTGCAATTATAGGTATTGGCCAGACAGAGTATTCCAGCCACAAGGAACATCAGAATCAGGCTGAGATGGTAAACGAGGCAGTAAGGCGTGCACTTGATGATGCCAGGATAACAATGGACGACGTTGACTGTGTGATGCATGGGAACATGGAGCTCTTCGAGATGGTGTATCAACCTGACCTCTGGCACGAGATAGGCTCTGGTGCCTATGGGAAGGAAGAGATAAGGATAACCACTGGTGGAACGACCGGTGCCAGTCTTGTATGCGCTGCGGATAATCTCGTGGCATCCGGTATGTACGATGTAATACTTGCCATAGGCCTTGAGAAGCTCCAGGAAGGGCATACCACCGGAGGCATTACCAATATGGCAGATCCCTTGTGGTTTCGTCATCTCCAGACAGGTGCACTTACTGGCACTACGGCTCAGGAGATGATTGAAGAATTTGGCGAGGAAAGGGCAAAGAGAGCGGCCATGAAGTACAGGATAATGATGGACAAGCATGCCTGTCTCAACCCAAGGGCACATAGGAGATTTGGACTGGACTACGATCAGATGGATGACCTCATGAATACTTCGCCCAAGCTTGTTGGTGAGCTAAGGCTTATACACATGTGCTCACAGAGTGACGGTGCATGCGTCTTGATATTCGCATCCGAAGAAAAGGCAAAGAAACTCTGTAAACATCATCCTCCTGTCTGGATAAGGGATCACATAACCGTACACAGGGAAGAGACGCTTACAAACCTGTTTGGCTTCAAGAAGCCGGAGATGACACACAGATACGCAGCAAGAAAACTGTTTGAGAGAAACGGTATAAAGGATCCCGTGGAATACTTTGACGTGTTTGAGATGTACGACCCTTCGGCCTGGTGGGGTCTCGACTGGTTGCGGGAGTTTCTACTGCTTGAAGGTGACGAGCATTTAAAGATGCTTGAGAACGACGAGTTCGACATGGACGGTAAACTCCCGGTAAATCCATCCGGGGGCGTTACAGCCACAAACCCCATTGGTGCAACAGCCATGCTGAGACCTGCGGAAGCAGCGCTGCAGATAAGGGGTGATGCCGGGGAGCATCAGGTGAAGAGGGAAGTCAGGCATGCGCTTGCCTCGGGCTTGGGTGGTACATTCTGGACGGTCTTGATAATGCTGGAAAAAGACCTGAACTGGTAGGAGGTGGCCATGACAGAATACTATGGAAG
>QMLJ01000259.1 GCA_003643935.1 Deltaproteobacteria bacterium
GTATCAAGTCTACGTTTTTCTTGTCCCTGTAAGTTACTTCATCATATATATCAAAAGTCTTATAAGGTATCATACCTTTCGAGGCTACTATCTTGTCCAAATCCGCAATCATGGCATTTGCCAATTTTAAGGAATATATATTAATGTATTTATTATAAAGAGATATATTGACAGGTGCTTCCCCAGGATCCCCGTAAGCCGATAGCATGAACATCTGCTGCATATTTTGCTGTATTTTACTACCAGTATACGCGGGTTTTACAACAGCAATTTTAATTTTGTGCTTCTTATAAGGTCTTTGAGCAGGCTGGTAAGACAAATTCAAAGGTGTATGTGCACACCCGCTGACCATAAAAAACACTACACAAAATCCCAATAAATACAAACTCTTAAAATTTCGCATCATAACAAATCTCCCTTCTTACTATGTTCTAGCCCTATGGTACCTTGGGCGAATGCATTCAACCAAAAATTCTTACCATCACATGTCAACTATCCAGTATAATGCGATATGTTATCAGCGCCTTAGCACCTTTCCTTAGATTGCAAACCCTTCTCAAGGGCCTAAAGCCCCTTGATACTATTCTATAGGATGGATACCTCCTTGCTCGTCTTGTCCGTTAGCACCACCTTGCCCCTGCAAAGCGACCTTGGCCAAGACCTGGCGCCTGATCTCAAATGTCAAAGGGGTTCCACGGCGATTTTGGACTATATCCTCACCAGGATACATCATTTCCAGCCTACTGACTTCACCTTTTGTGAATTCTTCTATCATCTTTGCCATCTCTGGCGTTGCCCTTCTTTTTTCCTTTACCAGGTCTGAGAACAGAGACCTTGAGACCCCAATAGCATCCGCTACATCCTTTTGCAAGGACCCTTCCTTGATAAGCCACTCTTTTAACTTCACTCTATCCCTCTCAATAAATTATTATTGTAATATGATTCATGATTAATGGATTATGTCAATGGAAATTTTGGATTAATTGTATATTATCTTTAAATGCCGATCCATGGAAAATGTTTGATTTCTTTTGGCAATCATGTAACATGGCTAGGGTAATGGCAGCAGATAACAACAGGGATAGCCTACAGGAAATCTACAAAGACCTGAGAGAAAGGATAGATCTCTTACTGAAAGAGATCAGGGAGACCCTTGACATAGACGATGCCTATATACTTAGCCTAGACCAGGATGATCGACCGAACAAGGAAATCGCAAAAGCCTTAAGCATGATCGGTTCTCTCAGGAAGGTCAATCTAAAGGAAAGAATGCCCGAATCCTTTGGTAAGCTGATAGAGGGTATACCAGTAGTTGGCAATATCGAATCTTTCTCGCCTGAAGAACAGAAAGTGCTAAGGGAATGTGAAGTCTCATTTCTTGGGTTCATGCCTCTAACCAAGAGGGAATCCGGTTACACTGAATGCCTAGTATGCACAAGCAGGAGAAAAAGAGACTGGGGCATGGAAGGTCTCTCCCTTTTCATGGAGTATGGTATCAAGGTAAAGCGCTTGATAGGCCAATTGAAGACCATTGCCCAGGTGGAAAGAGACCAGTTTCTCCTGGATAACACCAATGACATTATACTGGCATACGATAATGAGGGTATAGTAACCTATGTGAGCAGTGCATTTGAAAGATTAACCCCTTTCCATGCATCAGACCTGGTTGGGCATTCCATGTTCGAGTTCCTGCGTCCAGAGGATCATGCAAAGGCCAGGGAAAGGCTCAGGCTCCTCCAGCTAGGCGTCAGCATGCCCCATGAATACCGTATAGGGGAGAGATGGTATCGTTTCAATTGCCATCCCATAATAGAAAACGGGAGACTCAAGGAAACAGTGAGCATCATGTCCGATATAACAGAGTTAAAGGAAACCGAGCATACCATTAGGGAAAGCGAGGAAAAATACAGGGTCCTGGCCGAGAATATAAGGGACATGGTCTCGGTCTGGAACATGGACTTGAAGCCTGTATACATCAACCCTGCGGTACAGGAGCTCTTAGGCTACACACCTAAAGATGTTATAGAGACATTCCAGGATATTTCCCCGCTGGAAATCCTCGCACCAAGGTCTGCAAAGGTTCTAATGGATGTTATAGATAAAAGGATGAGCACCGATCCCGGTCCTGGCGTGCCAGAAAGACAGGACCCAGTGGAGCTGGAGCTGGTTCGCAAGGACGGAACCACTGTATGGACCGAGACAAGGTTCAGCTTTCTACGTAACGAACTCGGTGAACGTACTGGCATAGTAGCTGTCACCAGGAACATAGATAAACGCCTGAGGGTGTTCACTGACCCTGATTTTATCCTGGAACAAGCAAGGATGTTTCTCTATGGCAATCGTTTCATGATCTGGACTACTGGCATGGACCTTATATTCACCTACGTCAGCCCTTCAGTCAAAAATATATTGGAATATTCGCAGAAGGAATACATGGGCATGGAAGCGGGAAAGACCATGGATGCCGTGTCCCTGACAAGGCTCTCATCAGCCTTCGAAGAGGGCCTGCTCTATGCCCGCAAGAAAACCGTTGATTGGCATACCATTGTAGAGGCCAAGTATAGGACAAAGACCAAGAGGAGCCGAAAAGCAAAGATTATACTCTCGCTCATAAGGGAAGGATACGGGGGGAAGGCCTCCGGTTTCCTGGGAATTTCATGCTTCCACCTTTAAAAATTACATCTCTCTTTGCTAATTAACCAGAAATACTTGTACTTCCCCTTATCTAGTTATGATTATACAGATCTTGCAGCGCTGTTGTGCCTTCTCGACTCATGTCAAGTCCAAGGCCTGACGGACCAGAATCACCCAACCTTCAACAAGGCAAGAGTTTATGACATCAATAATGATTACATATTTGCCATTGAAAATGGCAACATCCAAGAGGACCCCCCCTGTGGGTTTTTGCCTATATACTTACTTATTCAGCCCCCTTTTTATAAAAATCCAGGCAGCTGTAAGCAGACCTGTTCAAACCCAGAAGCCTTACGATTCTATCCACCACAGAGGGTGGAACTAGGGCCTTTACCAAGGGTAACATATATACAGTTAAAGGCTTGGCCACTATCTTTCTGTCCTTTAATATACCTTCAACCACGGCCTGTGCCATCACTTCAGGCTTTAGGATAGGCATCAAGGGAAGCGGCTTGAACCCGTTA
>QMLJ01000260.1 GCA_003643935.1 Deltaproteobacteria bacterium
CAATGGCAACAGACCAATGGCGGAGTTTTATTTAACTTTTCCTGGTACTACTCCGATATTCTGATGTATGCAAGCATCAGCTCATGATCTAGAAGGAATATTCTATGAACAAACAACGCTCACACTAGGAACCGGTGCCACAAAGAAAACCCAGCTCCTTAAAAATTACTGCAAGGCGAAGCAAATAGACAAGGACTCAATAAGGGTCACATACCTGGACCAAAAGGGAAAGCCTACAGGTATAGAACTCAAGCTTGGAGTTGAAGAATTCTTGAAAAGATTTACTTTTGAGCCCAATTACAGACCAAAGACAGACAAAGAGGCCCTAGTAGATAAGCACGTTGCCCGTGCTGAGAAACACAGGCAAAGAAAGGAGTTCAACAGCGCAGAGTGGGAATACACATCTGCACTAAAGATAGATCAGGGAAACCTTAAGGCAAATTTCGGTATCGGCACCCTTTACATGGAGATGGGCGAGGAAGCAAAGGCAAAAGAGGTATTCAGGAAAATCACAGAGATCGACGCAATATTCGAAAAGGAAAACAAGCATATATTCAACGAATTTGGCATCAGCCTGAGGAAAGCAGGTATGTACGAAGAGGCACTTGGACACTATGGCAAGGCCATTGAGATATCGCCCGATGACGAGCATCTCTACTTTAATGTGGCCAGGGTATACTATGAAAAGGGAGACATACCTGCTGCAATGGAGTGGCTAGACAAGGCACTTACCATGAACCCTGATTTTGACGAGGCAAAAAGGTTTAAAGAATCCATTGAAAAAGAAGGTAAGAAAGCCTCATAGCTGATTCAACTGAGTACACAGTACTGCCAGCAAAATCCTTATCCATACCCATAAGCATAAGACCAGTATTATATTGACTTGATGTCGGTCATTGCAGTACATTGCAAAAAAATCTAGGTTACTCTGATGAAAGCAAGGCTTATTATACCGATTGTTATACTATCTCTCCTGGTATGGGGTTGTGCGGCATCTAGATATGTAGGGCTGCAAAAGGAAGACCCATATCAACTTTACACAAGGGCCATGGAGCTACAGAGCTCCGGTGAACTGAGCCAGGCATATTCCACCTTCATACACCTGTGGAAGTCATATCCCGATCACCCCCTTGCCCGGGAGGCGCTTTTCTATGCCGCCACCATAAAGGATAAGACCGACCCTCAGAAAGCTACTGAACTATACGAGAGATTCCTCAAGCTATACCCCCTGTCATCCTTTACAAACACCATAAGAGAGTCTTTATTCGAAGATTATTTGAGACAAAAGGAATATGACAAGGCCTATAAGCTTATATACACATCCCTAAACCTTTACCCGGGCCCCATATGGTCAAGCCTGGGCATGAGACTCGTAAACGCATATGTGGATGCAGATAAGCCCAAAGATGCCCTTAACACAATAGTCTTGATCTATGGAACCGCTGACACCCATACCAAGGAATCGCTGCTGTCTATTTGGAAATCGACCTTAGCTGAAATCAAAACAGAAGAGGATCTAAGGAGCGTTGAAAAGATTACGAGAGAGCCTGAATTGTTAGATACCCTTCATGCCCGGATGTCAAAACTTAGCCTGGGTTCAAATATCCAAGCCTTAGGCCAGGCACAAACAAATTTGCAAGGGCAAGCCCCCGAAGGATTAAATGTACAGGAGAGCGAGGGGAAGTTGCCTGCCTGTCCAATAGGGGTAATCTTGCCATTGAGCGGCAAATGGGGATCAATAGGTTATAAAATACTCAAGGGTATAGAGCTGGCAAGCAATGTCTTCAGTCCAAACAAGACCCCTAACGTGGAGTTCATTGTAAGGGATTATGCCAGTGACGAGAAAAACATACCAGGGATAATAGAAGACCTGGACAAGAACTACCATGTCCTTGCCATAATGGGGCCTGTGGGTGAAAAGGCAGCGACAAGTACCTGCGAAATTGCAGAGTTCAGGGGAATACCGGCGTTTGTTTTCACGCAGGCAGATCTTAAGACCCAAGAGAAACCTTTTTGCTTCAACAACTTTGTTTCCATTAGCACACAGGTGAAGTCCTTGTTGAGCGTGGCAAAGGACACGGGAATCACCAAGTTTGCAATACTGTATCCCAAGGATCATTTTGGTATTACTATGACATCTGTATTTAAAAAACTGGCTCCTCAATGGGGTATAGAAGTCGTAAGAGATACTAGCTACTCGCCAGACGAGGTTGATTTCAAGAACGAGATACTTTCCCTGGTACCTGCTCTAAAGGAGCAAGGAAAAGAAGGAGATAATATTCCCACTCCTGCCACGCCCATTGTACCTGATTTCGACGCTCTACTCATCCCGGACACAGGTCTTAAGGCGGCAATGATAGCATCTTACCTAGCGTACTTTAACATTGAGGACGTTAAACTCTTTGGACCCAGCCTATGGAACACCGATGACCTGGTAAAGGTTGGTGGAAAATATATAGATAGATCTGTTTTTGTCAGTGGCTTCTTCCTGGATAGTAAGCTTGACTTTGTTCAAGACTTTATAAACTCTTTTTATTATACATATGGGTACAATCCCTCCATATGGGAAGCCAGCGCTTTTGATACGGCGAATATACTATTAAACCTTGTAAAGGGTAACATGCCTTCACGCGACATGCTAAGACAAAGGGTACTTGCATTAAAGGATTATCCAGGGGTCACTGGTGCTACAAGTTTTGATGATAAAGGTAATGTTGACAAGGTTATTTTCGTACTTACGGTAAATGGATCTCATATAACGGAGATATCGCCATGAAAAGCATACAGGGCAAAACAATGTTAACGCGTAAATCCTACTATATAATATTCCTTTCTTTACTATTACTCATGTATGCCTGCGCACACGGACCCCAGAGAAAAGAAACGCCTGAAGACCTATTCTTGAAGGCACAGAGGCTAGCACATAACAACAAGATTGAAGAGGCCGTAAATACGTTCATGAAAATCAGGACATTCTACCCGGCCCAGAAGCTTGCGAGAGAGTCTCTTGTAAGCATTGCAAACCTTTACTATGAACACGAAGACTATGAAAGTGCCTTGGATAGTTACAAGGAATACATCATGCTTTACCCTGTAGACCCAAAGGCGCCTTACTGCCTCTATAGAATGGGCATGTGCCATTTCA
>QMLJ01000261.1 GCA_003643935.1 Deltaproteobacteria bacterium
CAGGCGAGATCATTGTAAAAGAAGGCACCTCTAATGAATTCTTCTACGTTATATTACAGGGGGAGGTACAGATATACCAGATGGACAAATCCATCCGTATCCTGAAGGATAGAGATGTATTTGGCCTTGAGAATTATTACAGGAACTGTCCCTACAGTACCACTGCAAAGGCTCTTCAGCCCTCAAGGGTCGCAAGGTATAGGTGTGAGATCATCGAGGACATAGCGTTCTCAAACCCTAGACTCATATCAACGATATTAAGGTCTGTGTGTATACAACTAGAGCAGACTACCTCAGTAGCAGAGGAAAACATACCCTACACAGATATAATAAACCTGGATTTCAGGACGTATTCTGACGGAGAAGTGATAATAGAAGAGGGCACCAGAGGCACGGAGATCTACCGGTTTCAACAGAGTGAGGGCGGGCTAGAGGTCCTCAAGCAAGGTAAGCGTATCGGCCTTATTACAAAGCCAGGGGAGTATTTCGGAGAAATGAGTTTCATCCTTGATGAACCGAGGACTGCGACCATACGTTCTATTGGAGAGAGTGTGGTAGAAGTAATACCGGTTCAGGAAACCGGACTGGAAGGCCTTATCTACGATAACCCGGAGATAGCCAACAAGATCATTACAACCCTTGCACAACGTCTGAGGCAGGCCGACCTAATGCTTGTCAAGTAATTAGATCCCCTTTTCTTCAATGAGTCTCTTTATGGAAGGAATTGCCTTTAATGCTTCCTTTCTTCCAATCTCAAGTGCATGCATGGTACTTGTGAAATCAAGGGTACCTATATAGTCAACCTCAGGTGATATCACCACGTCTGGTTTTATAATAGAGAGCATGAGCTTGTTCTTTTGATACTGCTGTATGTTTGTGGATATGGCCATTATCTCGAAAATGTTTAACATGTCCTTGTTTCCTTCCTTGGTAAAATCAAGTATGGTTTTCAGCTTGTCTTTCCTGGATCTTATCTGTTCTTGTATAGCATTCACAAACTCAGCTTCTTTTATCTTCTCACCTGTTGAGTTTATTTTTCTCATAATCGAGACCACCTTCGGCCTTATACCCTCCAGTATTTGTTGAGAGTCCATAAATTTAATGAGTCTTTCACTTATCACTGAAGCGAAATCAATATCCTGTTTAAGGACACTCTTTTCGGTCTTGAGTATCCTCTCCCGCTGTTTTTTATTGAACCTAGATGGTAGACTTGGATGCAGGTTACATGCAATGCTTAGCTTGGGTGAGTAATCCTTAAGTACATCCACTGGAAGTGGATCAGACACGCCACCATCAGTCAAAAGCCTGTCCATGTGTATCACGGGTTTAAAGATGCCTGGCATGGATATACTGGCCATAATAGCGTCTACCACAGGGCCCTTGTCTATGACAACGGTCTCTCCGGTCAAGAGGTCAGTCGCTACTGCAACAAACCTTATAGCAAGGTCTTCTATCTTGAGGTCTCCAAATAAATCCTCCAGAAAAGTCCTTACCCTTTTGCCACCTAATAGACCTGAGGTTGGGAATACAGGATCAAGGTAATAACCAAGTGATTCTCTCAGATTCATATCTTTGATAATATCAAAAAGATCGCCTAATTTCTTTGCAGCATATACAGCTCCTGCAAAGGCACCTGCACTTGAGCCTGTGATTATGTCTAGGTGTATATCGTTGTCTTCCAACACCTGTAGTACACCTATGTGTGCCCCTCCCTTTGCACCGCCACTGTCGAGTGCAATGCCTATGCTTGGCCTTTGATCCTCTCTCATAATTTATCTACTATATCTGATCTTAAAGATTAGTTGCAAGTAACAAGTTCTTTGTTGGGTTTCGCTCACGCTTAATCCCAACCTCCAGTCCTGTCCGTTGTCTGTAACAAAAAGGTACAAGGTTTGAGGTGTAGGGTACAAGGTGTAGGGTACAAGGTTTAAGGTGTAGGGTATAAGGTCTAAGGTGTAGGGTACAAGGTTTAAAATGCAAGGTATTAAGTGTACTGTATAGCAAGTATATATTCCTAATCCCCTGTAAACCCATTTGCTTTACCCTTCCTTTTACTGGTCTCCTCTCTCCTTGTACCTAAGTTTTTCCTGGCGCCTAGTGCCAGTCGCCAGGTTTTTGATGCCCAGCACCTGATTTCGGATGAAAAACAATAATATCAAAGTGCAATTGACTTACCCAACGACCCTATAGTAGATACTTATTGTTTTCTCCAGGAGGTTTGAATGAAACTAACATACAAGAAAGCCGGTGTGGACATCGACAAGCAGACTCGGTTTATAGAGGCTATCAAGCCCATTCTCCGTTCCACTTATGGAACACAGGTGCTTACTGACATTGGTGGTTTTGCCGGCCTTTATCGTTTCGACGCGAATAGCTTTCCTGAGCCTGTACTCGTTGCAGCAACCGATGGTGTTGGGACAAAACTGAGAGTAGCATCCATGGCTAAAAAACACGATGGGGTAGGGATAGATCTCGTGGCAATGGTTTTGAATGACATAGTGGTTCAAGGTGCGCATCCCCTGTTCTTCCTGGACTACCTTTCATGTGGAAAACTAAAGTTGGAGCATTCAAAGACCATTATCTCGGGCATTGCAAAGGGGTGTAAAGAGGCGGGCTGTGCCCTCATAGGCGGGGAAACGGCCGAAATGCCCGGTTATTACGAAGGAGACGATTATGATCTTGTCGGGTTTGGCATAGGTGCGGTCAGCTATGACGGTATAGTTGATGGCTCAGGCATAGCACACAACGATGTGCTCATAGGCATACATTCGTCAGGTCTTCATAGCAATGGTTTCTCCCTAGTAAGAAAGGTCATGTTCGATGTTGCACACATGGATATCGATACCTATGTGGAAGAACTGGGAAAACCCCTTGCTGAGGAACTCCTGATTCCTACCAGGATCTATGTAAAGAGCATTCTCAACATATTAAGGGATTTCAGGATAAAGGGCATGGTTCACATAACAGGGGGGGGATTTGTGGACAACATACCCAGGATTCTTCCTTCAAGGTCATGTGCTGTTATAGACAAAAAGTCCTGGGATGTTCCACCAATATTCAGACTGATACAAAAGCTAGGGGACGTGGACGAAAAGGAGATGTTCAGGACCTTTAACATGGGTATAGGAATG